>PLBX01000501.1:0-4363 GCA_003135495.1 Acidobacteriaceae bacterium
AGTAGTTCGCTGGCAGTTGGGTGGCCGGGCGGGGACGCCCGGCGCTCCATTCGCGGAAGGAGTTATAGGATGCAACCGTTTCGTAGACATACTGGTGCTGTTGTCCCGCTCGATAAAGTGAATGTGGACACCGACCAGATTATTCCCAAGCAATTCCTGAAGCGCATCGAGCGCACTGGCTTTGGACAATTTCTTTTCTACGACTGGCGCTTTGCGGAGGATGGAAAAGACTCTGGAAAAAAGACTGGGGATTTTGTGCTTGACCAGCCGCGCTATGCCAAGGCATCGATNNTCGTTTGCCGACATCTTCGCCAACAACAGTTTGAAAAATGGTTTGCTAACGGTTCGTCTGTCAGAGGAGCAGGTGGCGGAGATAACTCAGCGCGCAAGAGAATTCGAAAATTACGAACTTACCGTGGACCTTGAAAGCTTGCGTGTCGAAGACGGACGAGGATTTGCGGCGGACTTCACGATGGATGATTTCTCGCGTCATTGTCTGTTGAATGGATTAGACGACATTGGCCTGACGCTGCAACATGAGCCGGAGATCGAGGCGTATGAATCCCGGCATCCGGTACAAGCGGCGATGGCGGATGGATTGCGCTCCCGCTAGCTAGCGGAGTTCGGCGGTGCGCATATTCACTCGCCCGAACCTTTCGACTCCTGATAGGTATTTCCACCGTCAACGACGATCGTCTGTCCGGTAACGTAGGACGCTTCTTCGGAACAAAGAAAAACGATTACGGCGGCGACCTCTTCCGGCCTCCCTGGGCGACCGATGGGTGTATGGCGTCCGGCTTCGATCTCATAAAGGCTGGAGGAAGCGGTCTTGATCCATCCCGGAGCCACCGCGTTCGCCGTAACTCCAAACGGGCCCAGTTCGAGGGCCAGAGACCGCGTTAGACCTGCCATTCCAGCTTTGGCCGCGCCATAGGCTGCCATTCCAGGATTTGTTGCGACCGGCCCGGTGACGGACGAAACGCTGACGATTCGTCCATATTTCGCGCGCATCATGTGCGGAACTACCGCACGCGTCACGTTGAAGCAGGTTTTCAAATTCAATTCGATTTCGCTATCCCACTGCTGTTCGGTCAGGCGGTCGAAATCAGCGAGAAATTCTTTCGAGCCTACCTGGATCATGCCGGCGTTGCTTACCAAAATGTCGATCTTGCCAAAATGCTCGGTAACTTCGCGGATCAGATTTGCGGTGGCTGCGAAGTCCCGCAAATCGCAGATGGAAGCGAAGATGCGGTCCGCTCCAAGTTCCGTCGCACGATCATGAATGCGGTCTGTGGTTGAAGTGATGGCGACACTGGCTCCTAGAGCTCACAACTGGCGGGCGGTGGCAAAGCCGATACCTTGCGGGCTGCCCGCGCCAGTCACGAGCGCAACTCTTCCTTTGAGATCAGATAGCATGGTGGGGACGAGATTAGGCTGCTCTCGTGGCGTCGTCAATCAAACTTTCGCGTACCTACCGCAAATTTGAAGCGGCCGCAAACTTTATAGAACGTTTCGGGGAAATAAGTGAAAGTTACAACGAAGAAAGTAAGCGCGTTCGTAAATTGGATTCTGGTTGCATTCACCATTGACTTTTTGCTGCTCACCGTGAGCTCTGCTCAGACAAGCGTGAGCCAAAGCGGCGCTCGCAAGCGACTTACCATTGAACAAATCTTCGCAGAAGGTGGAGTCACGGGCCGCGCCCCTGAAACTATCAAGTGGAGCCCGGACGGCACGAAAGTTTCTTTCGTGCAGCGCGATAACGAGGGCGAGCACGGCGAACTCTGGTACATGGACACGGCGACGGGCGAGAAGAAAGTCCTGGTCAGCGAAGTTAAGTTGTCGCAGCTTGCTCCATCTGCCAGCAAAATTCATGACGAGCGTGAGAAGGAACGCGTGACCCGTTATCACGTCGCAGCATACTCGTGGTCGCCTGATTCCAAACATCTGCTCTTCGATTCGCAAGGGCAACTTTGGTATTACAGTCTCGATACGGGAACTGCGGTACAGCTGACGTCCTCGCCGGAGGGGAGCGGGGATCCAAAGTTTTCGCCCGATGGCAAGCGAGTGGCCTACTTGCGCGAGCACAATCTGTATGTGCATTCCGTGTCGGGCGAGGAAGGCGATCGTCCGCTCACGCGCGAGGGAAATAAAGATCGGGATAAGGACAAAGACGAGAACATCTTGAACGGTGAAGTCGACTGGCTTTACGCCGAAGAATTGGCCGTGCGCAGCAACTTCTTCTGGTCACCGGAAGGGCGCGAAATTATTTTTCTGCAGATGGATGAGACCCGCGTGCCGACCTATCCCATCACCGACTGGCTGCCGACGCATCCTCGCGTGGAGCAGGAAAAATATCCGAAGGCGGGCGATCCGAATCCCAGCGTGCGTCTTGGAGTGGTCGGCGGTAACGGCGGCAAGGTTCGCTGGATCAAGCTGACGGATAACGATGACACCTACATTCCGCGCTTCGGATGGATTCGCGAAGGCTGGGCTTGGGCCGAGGTACTGAACCGCAAGCAGGATGTAATGGATGTGTACTTTATCGATGCGAAGTCGGGCAGGTCGCGCAAGGTACTGACCGAGTCGGCTGCCGATGCGTGGGTGAATGTGAACGATGATTTTCGCGTCCTGAAATCGGGCGACCGCTTCCTGTGGACGAGCTGGCGCGACGGCCACACTCACATTTATCTCTACAGTTTTAATGGCTCTGACCCGGCGGCATCCGACGCCACGCTCGAACGGCAACTCGAGAGCGGCGAGTATGAAGTGATTGCGGTTAGCGGCGTGGACGAGACTTCTTCTGATAAGTCAGGCACGGTTTACTTCACCGCGAATAAAGACGATCCGCGACAGGAGAAGATTTATTCCGTGAAACTCGATGGAACCGGCATGCAAACGGTTTCGTCCGCCGATGGAAACTACACCGCAACGTTTGCCGATGATGGCAAGCATTTTGTGCAGACGTATTCCTCCACTTTAATTCCGCCGCAGATTTCAGCATGCGTGCCCGGCTCGCCGTGCCGGAAGATTTGGGAGGGTGCGAGCATTGCAGATTACGATCCGATTGCTCCCAAAATGCTAGAGTTCAAAGCCGAAGATGGCACGATTCTCTATGGCTATTTGATTCTGCCGCGCAGTTCAGAGAGTAGTTCAGAGAATAGTGACAAGGCTTCAATTCCGTTAATCGTCCACATCTACGGTGGTGCGGCGGGGCAGACTGTGCAGGATTCCTGGGGCGGAACGAACGCGCTCTTTCACCAGATTCTGGCGAGAGAAGGCTACACGATTTTCTCTGTTGATAATCGCGGAACCCCGAATCGGGGAAAAAAGTTTTCCGCTGCCACGCGGTTTCAGGCCGGCGTGATTGAATTGAAAGATCAGCTCGCATCGCTCGATCAACTCTATGCGCAGTTTCCACAACTTGATCGCACGCGCACTGCGATGTGGGGATGGTCGAATGGCGGATCAATGACGCTCTACGCTTTGACACATTCCGATCGCTTCAAGGCGGGGATCTCCGTAGCTCCGGTAACGAATTGGCGCGATTACGATTCGACTTACACGGAGCGCTACATGGGCTTGCCGAAGGAACACGGCGCGGTCTATGACGATTCGATTGTTAGCGCGGCTAGCAGCCTGCATGGCTCGTTGCTGCTGGTACATGGAACGAGCGATGACAACGTCCATTTCCAGAATACGATTCAGATGACCGATGCTCTGATTAACGCCGGGAAACAGTTTCGGCTGATGGTGTATCCGGACAAGACTCATGGCATTTCTGGCGCAGGCACGCGCACGCAGCTCTTCCACATGATGGAAGATTTCTGGAACAAAGAGTTGAAGTGATGGCGTAGGGACGGACGCATTCGTCCGTCCAATCGAGCACAGCTCGGGAAACCGAATTGTGAATAAGACTTTTAACTCTCCGCGACCAGTGTCCAAATACTGTCGACTCTTCGAATCCAGCGGAGCGGACGAATGCGTCCGCCGCTACGTGAGTGGTGGTGACAAGAATGCATAGAACAACCTTGGGTGATTTCGAACTTACTGTCGTCTCCGATGGAACTTACTTCCTTGATGGCGGAGCTTTTTTTGGCGTTGTGCCAAAAACATTGTGGTCGAAGAAGGTAACCGCGGATGATCAGAACCGTGTTGATGCAGGAGTGAATTCGCTGCTCGTGCGCACGGGGGACAAGAACATCCTGATTGAGACGGGCATCGGCAATAAACTGCCTGACAAGTTAGTGCAGATTTTTAAACAGCCTGCGAAGTTGCTCGACAACCTGCACGCCGTCGGCGTTGCCCCGGAAGATATCGACATCGTCATCAACACTCATCTGCACTTCGATCACTGCGGCTGGAA
>PLBX01000501.1:4473-4694 GCA_003135495.1 Acidobacteriaceae bacterium
CCGGCCACACCGCAAACATGCAGGCAGTAATGATCGAGAGTGGCAGTGCTAACGAAAAGAAAAAAGCGTGTTACATCTCCGATCTGATTCCGACTTCGAACCATCTCGACATTACATGGGCTATGGCGTTTGACTTATATCCGTTGCAGACCATCGAGAACCGCAAGAAATATTATGCCCAAGCGATCCCAGAAAAGTGGCTGACGGTGTTTACGCATGAC
>PLBX01000096.1 GCA_003135495.1 Acidobacteriaceae bacterium
TTCGCTTCGCTCAGGATGACACTTTTTAACCCACGAACAACTTGTCTCCTAAATTTAAATTCAGAAAGTGAACTTTAACGCTAAGTTCATGTTGCGCGGTCCTCCTTGGGCGATAACTGGATTGCCGGCAGCGACGTCGGAAGTTTTTGAGATCTGTCCAAAGCCGCTGGAAGAAAGCGTGTTGTTGGGGAAGTAATAAAAATTACCGTGATTCAGCACATTGAAAACTTCCCAACGCAATTCGACGTTGAGACGTTCGGTAATTTTCGTATTCTTGGCGAGCGTCATATCCCACTGGCTAAGGCCGGGACCAATTAGCATATTACGGCGCATGTTTCCGACAGTTCCGGGACATGGACGATAAAAAGGAGAAAGCGGAGCGCCTGCGACATAGGCTCCTGAGGAATTTGTGTTGTCGGCGCAAGGATCGGGCTGACCTGCGACGGTATAAGTTTCCTGAACGTAGTTGTCGGGATTACGGGTGTTATAGACGATCGGTGTGCCATCCCAATTCGGGCGGATGCTAGCGCCGTCCAAACCTTGGCCGGAAGAATCGAGGCCGCCCATGATGGGGGTGAAAGGACGTCCGCTGAGAGCGGTGTAGATAGTGCTGAGTTGCCAGCCATTGCCAAATCGCTCTCCGAGCATTCCAAACTTCGGAACGGCGTAGACTCCGCCGACATTGAAGTTGAGTCGGACGTCGTGATCGCATAAACCGCGATTGTCGGCAATGTTCGCAGTAGCGGGCGCGGTGCTGCCGACAGGATTCATGTTGTCCAGTTGAGGATAATCTCCGCCGGAACCGCCGCGGTTGACGGAATTATCGTCGTAACATTTGCTCCAAGTCAGGTTGTACTGCGTGTCGATTCCATGCCAGCCGCGCTGATTGAATGATGTTTGGAGGCTATCGTACTGAGAACTTGCCAAGTTCGTTGCTTGAATCACGTGCTGGAACTCCGGGACACCGTTGACTTGATAAAGATTCGACAAGGGGCGGAACGGTTCGCAGCCGCTCTGCAGGCAAGGAGCACCGGTGGTGGGATCGATGGTGCCAACGGGAGTAGCATTGAGATCGCGGTAGATGAGCAGATCGCGGCCGCGTTGGCCGGAGTAACCGATGGTGAGTACGTTGTTACGGGCAACTTCGCGCTGCAGGCTGAGATTGACGTTGTGGTAGCGAGGTGTTTTGAAATTGGTGACCACGGAAAAAGCGTTGACCGGGAGTTGGCCAGTGGGATTCGATCCGAACAAGGGACCATTTGTTGCGGAGTCAAAGCAAATATAGTCGCCCGCGCCAGTAGTGGGGTTATAACAAGTGGCGGCCGGATTGTTCGGAGCATTCCAGCCCAGGCAATTGCCATTGGCGTCATAACCGAGGGAACAGACTCCGGAGCCAACCCCTGAATAATTCGTTACGTTAAAGAATCCGAGGTTCGCTTGGGTGAAGACTCCGGTGCGAGCTTTCGCAAAACTATAAGGAGAGGCAAACGCGCCGAAGTTGGCGACGTCGTAGGTCAATGAATAGCCGCCGCGCAAGGCGGTCTTGCCATCGCCGAAAAGATCCCATGCGAATCCGAGATGGGGGCCGAAGTCGCCGTAATCGATATTGTTGATACCGTTTGTACCTTGGCCTACTTGCACGAGTCCACGGCCGGGGATGAAGTTCGATTCCAAATTGGCAGTGTCGCGCATGGTGCCGTTGATGTCATAACGCAAGCCGTAGCTGAGGGTGAAGTTCTTTTTTAGCTTCCAATCATCCTGGGCATAAAAGCCGACGGAATTCTGGTAGATGTGGCGATGGGTATTGCCAAAACTTCGGTCCGCGAGGTCCGCTTTACCGAGAAGCAATTCTTCCACGTCATCCTGGACAGTGGGTGGGGCATAGCCGTTCGCGTAGGTGCTGGTAGTCGAAGCATAGTTGCTGTAATAACCAACAGCCATGCCGGTGCGGGCTTCGTTGCGTGTGCTGTTGGTGACAGCGCGCTGGAAGTTTCCTCCGATTTTGATGGTGTGATTGCCCTTGACCCAGGAAAAATGTTCCGACCAATCATAGGTGGCATCGGGCTGGGTCGAAAGCGGGTAACCCTGCACTCCGCCAATATAGCCGCCGTAACCTAAGTGATACATGTAGACATAGGGAACTCCGAAGTCGCCGGGTCCCAATGGGCCGGTATCGATGCCGAGGCTCCGTGGGTTGATTTTGTTGTTGGGTCCGAGCAATTGGGAAAAGCGGGTGTAGCCAAGGCGACTTTCGAGAATTTTGTTGGCGCTGAAATTTGTAGTCCAACTCAGGCCGAGCATCTGCGCACGTGATGGGGCGACAGAGTTGAACAGGTCGGGATTGCTGCCTGCGGCGGGCAAGCCAGCGTAGGGCGGAGCGCTTTGCAAACTATCGCCAAAAATGTAGCGAACCGCGATGGAGTTGCTGGAATTAACCTTGAAATCGAATTTGACGCCGAAGCTGTTGGCGCTTGCAGTAGTCGGGGTGCTGGTCACAAAATAGGCGGTGGGATTCGGCGAATTTGCGATGGGGAAAAAATTAAGCAAGGTTTGGCCCACCGGATCGACGGTGAGTCCATTGGCAGCAATGTCGGCCTTCGCATTGGCGACATCGGTGGTAGTAGGCACCAGGCGATTGGAAACGGATGAAGATTTGTAGCGTTGCCCCTCGTAATAAACAAAGAGAAAAGCTTTGTCTTTGATGATCGGGCCGCCTACGGTGCCGTTCATCTGATTGTTATGGATGCTGGTAGGCTCGCATTCTCCCGGTGTAGCGCAGTTATCGGTATTGTGCTTGCCGAAGTAATTGACTGCGTCTCCGATGCCGCTGTGATTCACCCACGTACCCGAACCATGCCAACTATTAGTGCCGCTCTTCATATTGAGAAGGATGGGGGCGCCGCCCTTCACGCCAAATTCGGCCGAGGGGGTCTCCTGCACGCTTAGTTCTTGAATCGCCTCGGGGGGGAATAGAACTGCGGGGATACCGACGATGCCGGTTTGATTGATGGCCGAATCGCCGTAGTAACGATCGTTGTTGTAGAGACCATCGATGAANNGAGCCGTTGATGCTGATGGCGAGAAATCCGCCGCCGGGCGCACGCTGCACTCCGGGAGTAATGGCGACGAGCGAATTGAAATCGCGGCCATTGAGCGGGACATTCTCAATCTTTACGCTATCGACGTAGTTATTGTTGTTGGGAGAAAGA
>PLBX01000581.1:0-134 GCA_003135495.1 Acidobacteriaceae bacterium
ACTTCGCTGTGGCCGTGACGGCGATAGCCGATGAGATCAACGACTACGTCCGTGCCAAACTTGTAACGATATTCGGTCGCGATTCGTGCAATGCGCATCACTGCATCCACGTCTTCGCCATTCACATGAAAAAT
>PLBX01000581.1:187-3665 GCA_003135495.1 Acidobacteriaceae bacterium
TTGACGATGATGTGAATCGTTCCGCCTACCGTAAAACCGCTGAGGTCGGCATAGTTCATCGTCTCCGCGGTAACGCCTTGCCCGGCAAAGGCGGCGTCACCATGCACCAGAACCGGCAGATACTTTTTCTCGCCACCTACGCCGGCGCGGTCTTGCTTGGCGCGAGTGCGTCCCACNNCGGATCGACGGCTTCGAGATGACTCGGGTTCGACGCCAGGTGGATATGGATTTTCTTTCCGCTTTTCGTCGTGTACTCGCCGGTCGCGCCCATGTGATACTTCACGTCGCCGGAGCCGAGCACGCTGCGCGGATCGACGTCTTCGAATTCCGCAAATACCTCTTCGGCTCGGCGACGGGCCAAATGAATTACCAAGTTGAGCCGCCCCCGGTGACTCATTCCCAACACCAGTTCAATGGCGCCATTTTCCCCAGCGACGTCGAGAACCTCATCCATCGCCGGCAACAAAGACGTGTTGCCTTCGAGCGAAAATCTTTTGTTGCCCAAGTACCGGGACTGCAGAGTCTGCTCAAAAAGATCAGCACGCACCAGCAAATCAAGCGCTCGCTGTTGATCAACCGCTGGCGGCTCCGCCTCAATGCGCTCTTGAATCCAGCGGCGCCGCTCTGGGTCGGCGATGTGCGTGAACTCTACCCCGACACTGCCGCAGTAAAACCGGCGCGCCTCGCGAGCCCATTCATTGTCAGTCTGCAAGTCGGGATGTGGTTGCGGGGGCAGCAGGCCGAGCGGATTCAACTCGGCTTCCAGATATCCAAATTGACGGAAGAGGGAAAACACACGTTCACGTTCGAGATTCTCGCTTGCATGATTAACGACGACTTTGGGAGCGGCGTCCCGGGCAGTACCGCGCGTTGGAGTTGCCATATAAGGGTATCTATAGAATAACGGATGCAAGGCGTCCCGCGCGGCTTCTTCAGAATTTCGTGTGGACGGGCGGGGACGCCCGTCTCTCCACTGTCTCTCGACTAAAGACCGCGAAAATACTGGCTGCGGTTTATCCTAAATCTAGAGGAAACTTCCGTGTCTCTTCGTCACGACAAAGCTAAGCCCGGAATTCCGGTCATCCTAGGCATTCCGTTCGATGCAAATTCTTCCTGGTTACGAGGCACCGCCGGAGCGCCGCCCATCATCCGAGTGGCTTTCAATTCCAGTTCAACGAATTCGTGGACGGAAACCGGCGTCGATCTGAACGCTGAAGGCGCCTACTGCGACGCCGGCGATTTGAAATTTGCATTTGCGGAGCCATTCGACACCATCCAATGCAAGGTCGGCGAGTTGCTCGACCAGGGCATGCGTCCAGTGTGTCTCGGGGGAGACCACTCCATTACTCTGCCCATCGTCCGCGCCTTCGGCCAGCACATTCCCGGATTGACGATCCTCCACTTCGATGCTCATCCAGATCTCTACGACGAACTCGAGGGCAACCGGCTTTCGCATGCTTGCCCATTTGCGCGCATTATGGAGGAAGGCGCCGCCAAACGCCTGATCCAGGTTGGCATTCGGACGATTAATGGTCATCAACGCGAGCAAGCCAAAAAGTTCGGCGTCGAAATGATTGAAATGCGAAACCTGCCCGCACTCGATCGCATGAAGGTTGAAGGGCCCATTTACATTTCATTCGACATGGACGCGCTTGATCCGGCGTTTGCTCCCGGCATTTCCCATCGCGAGCCCGGAGGCATGTCAACGAGAGAAGCCTTGGCACATATTCACGCCATCACCGGCAAGATCGCTGGCGCCGACATCGTTGAATTCAATCCCACGCAAGACAACACGCAAATCACCGCCACGGTGGCCGCCAAGCTTCTGAAAGAAATTTTGGGAAAGATGATATTGAATTAGCGCAGCGCCATCTAATTCTTGGTTGTCATCTCCTCGTCTGTCATTTCCTCGGTTGTCTTCCTGAGTGAAGCGAAGGACCTACGTATTTCGTGGCCGGGAAAAGATGCAGAGCTCCTTCGCTTCGCTCAGGATGACAACTTTTATTGGGAATGATGGCAAGATTATGATGTGAAGTGGAGCGCCCCATGAACAACGGAATCATTGACGTGCCTAGTCGCTACTCCGTGCCAGAGACGTTAGCGCGGCTGCAGTCGATTCTCAAGGAGAAAGCGATTACGGTTTTCGCTCTCGTCGATCATAGCGGAGAAGCAGAGAAGGCTGGGCTAAAAATGCGTCCTACTCAGTTGCTGATATTCGGCAGCCCTAAGGGAGGCACCCCGCTGATGGTAGCAGCGCCGCGATTGGCGATCGATCTGCCGTTGAAAGCGCTGGCGTGGCAGGACGAGCAAGGCCAAGTCTGGCTCTCCTACAATTCACCGGAGTACTTGCAGCAGAGGCACGGCTTTCCCGCGGAGCTTATGAAGAACATTGCTGTAATCGGTGCGCTCGTGCAAAAGGCTGTGGAATAATGGCGTCCTGCTAGACTGTCTGCGATGATTGGCCTGCGTTGATCGGCCTGCCAAGACATGCCCGATAACTCAAACCCCAACCGCGCCCGCGACCACTTGGCCAATGAACGCACTTTTCTGGCCTGGGTGCGAACCGGGGTTGCCACGATTGTGTTCGGATTCGCCATCGGACGATTCTCGATTGCTCTCCGCCAATTTATGAAGTTCCAAGGCGCGAAGTCGGTTACTCCGGGCTTCACGACCTGGCTGGGAATTGTTTCTGCCGTTGGTGGAGTCATGCTGATTTTTGCTGGCCTAACCCGCTATCGCAAAACCAGAATGCAGCTTGATTCGAACACGTTTGAGCCCGCTGGATTTGTGATTGACCTGGTTTCCTATCTGCTTGGCATCTTCGGATTGGTGCTGGCGGGCTATCTCGCATACATCGAAATCTTCAACAAATGACGATCGCACAAACGCGTACAAATATGACCTATGGCGAATGAAGAAGAAAAAGAAGCAGCCGGCCGCGCCGCTGCAAAGCTAGTGCGAGATGGAGACGTAGTCGGCCTGGGCACCGGCTCGACCGCTTATTTCGCCGTGACTGCTCTAGGCGAACGGGTGAAAGCTGGATTGAAAATTGTTGGCATACCCACGTCCACGCAGACAGCTGACTTGGCGCGCGCAGTGGGCATTCCGCTGACTACGCTCGATGAACATCCGGAAATCGACATCACCATCGACGGCGCCGACGAGATTGATTCCAAATTGAATTTGATCAAAGGCGGCGGCGGCGCGCTGCTGAGGGAAAAGATCGTTGCCNNTCACCATCGACGGCGCCGATGAGATCGATGCGAAGCTGAATTTAATCAAAGGCGGCGGCGGCGCACTGTTGCGCGAGAAGGTGGTCGCGTCGGCGTCTAAGAAAATGGTGGTGGTTGCGGACTCGGGAAAGGTTGTTTCGGTGCTCGGAAAATTCCCGTTGCCAGTCGAGATTATTTCGTTTGCGCGAACCGTGGTCGAGAACAAGATCATAGCGCTAGGCGGATCGCCGAAACTGCGCACAAGG
>PLBX01000500.1:0-3951 GCA_003135495.1 Acidobacteriaceae bacterium
CCGGCGCTGCGGGCGCGGGTGGAATATTCGTTGACCGGAGGGGGCGAAGGGAAAACACGGAATGGGATTACCTCGGTTGTGGTCACGCCGTTTGTGGATGACGCAGGAAAAACCGAGGAGCGTCCGCTGGCGGTGGTGCCGGCATTTTCGGTGATGCTGGAGCCGGGAACACAGGTGATCTCGACGCACAATGGTGCAAATTCCACCGTCGCGGTGGGCGTGACCAGCAATCTAACGCGCGAGGTACACAGCGTGCTGCGACTGGAGCTGCCGGCGGGCTGGCGCTCGGAGCCGGCGCAGTTTGCGATGGACTGCAAGCGGCGTGGAGAGAAACAAGATTTTCAGTTCAAGGTTTTCACAACCGGTTTGCAGGAAGGGCGCGCCACGGTGCGCGCCGTGCTGGAATCGGAGGGCGAGAAATATAGCGAGGGATACACGCTAGCCACGCGCGAGGATCTGGGCAGCTTCTATTACTACCAGCCAGCGCGGCAGCGCGTGAGTATTGTGGACGTGCAGGTGCCGCATGATGTCAAGGTGGGTTACATCATGGGCGCCGGGGATGACATTCCAACGGTACTGAAGCAGGTGGGGATGGATATTACGCTGATTCCGCCGGAGAAACTGGCGGACGAAGATTTGAGTCAGTACGGAACGATCGTGCTGGGGATCCGCGCCTATGACACACAGAAAGACGTTGTGGCGAATAACAAGAAGCTGCTCGATTTCGTTTCCGCGGGCGGAACATTGGTGGTGCAGTACAACGCTGGCGTCGCCGATTTCAACGCAGGCAAGTTCACTCCCTTTTCTGCGGAGCTGAGCCGGGCACGAGTTTCGGTGGAGGAAGCTATGGTGGAAATTCTGGCGCCGCAGGATTCCGTCTTTCATTATCCGAATACGATTACGGCGCGCGATTTCGACGGATGGGTACAGGAGCGCGGGTTGTATTTCATGGACAAGTGGGATGAGCATTTCACGCCGCTGCTGTCGTGTCACGATCCGGGGGAAGATGGGCAGAAGGGCGGGCTGCTACGGGCGCAATATGGCAAGGGGATTTACATCTATACCGGTTATGCCTTCTTCCGGCAATTGCCTGCAGGCGTTCCGGGAGCGGTGCGGCTGTATGTGAATTTATTGAGCGCGAAAAGCAACAATTAGGCGTAGAGACGTAGCGTTGCTACGTCTTTCTTCTTGGTGGTGAGAAGACGTTGCCAGCAACGTCTCTACGAAATGGAATCTTCCTCGCAACCCGCTGGGAGTTCTCCGGGCCTCATCCGCGGGATGGGGCTGGGGAGCGCTACCGCGCTGAACATGATCGACATGATCGGCGTAGGTCCGTTCATCACCATGCCGCTGATGGTAGGCGCGATGGGCGGGCCGCAGGCCATGCTGGGATGGGTGGCGGGCGCGCTCTTCGCGGTGTGCGACGGGCTGGTGTGGGCTGAGTTGGGCGCGGCCATGCCGGGGTCGGGGGGATCGTATCGCTATCTGCGGGAAATCTACGGTCCGCAGAAACTGGGGCGGCTGATTTCGTTCTTGTTTATCTGGCAGATTTCGTTCAGCGCGCCTCTTTCCATTGCCACGGGATGCATCGGACTTGCCGGGTATGCCGCCTACTACTGGCCGGGGCTTGAGACGGTCTACGTGCAACACGATGCGGTGTGGCACATCCCGTGGGCGGGGCCGTTGCAGGCCAGTTGGATCGTGACCCCAGGCACGTCGATCGCGGTGTCCATTTGTTTCTTTACGATGCTGCTGCTCTATCGGCGGATCACGGTGATCGGCCGGCTCTCCAAGGTGTTGTGGATCGGCGTAATGGGGACCATCGGTTGGATTATCTTCGCCGGCCTCACACACTTCAATGCGGCGCGGGCGTTCGACTTTCCTCCAGGAGCATTTACCCTGTCGCGTGGATTTCTGACTGGCCTGGGCGGAGCGATGCTGATCGCCACCTACGATTACTGGGGCTATTACAACGTTTGTTTTCTCGGCGACGAAATTAAGGACCCCGGCAAAAATATTCCACGCGCGTTGTTACTATCCATCGCGGCTGTCGCCTGTCTTTATGTCGTAATGAATATCAGTATTCTCGGCGTGGTGCCCTGGCGGGAACTGTCATACTCCGGAACATCCCACAGCGAACTGCACGTTGTCTCTACCTTTATGCAGAAAGTCTATGGACATCGGGCAGCAGGCATCGCCTCCGCGCTGGTGATGTGGACAGCATTCGCCTCCATGTTCTCGCTGATGCTTGGCTATTCGCGTGTGCCCTACGCCGCGGCGGTTGATGGAAATTATTTCCGCGCATTCGCGCGCGTGCATCCCGTGTATCAGTTCCCATATATTTCGTTGTTGGCGCTGGCCGGCGTGGCGGCCTTGTTCTGTTTTCTTAGGCTGGCAGATTTGATTGCGGCGTTGGTCGTGATTCGAATCATTCTGCAATTTCTGGTGCAAAGCATTGGAGTAATCGTCCTCCGTATCCGGCGTCCAGATATGGAGCGCCCTTTTCGAATGTGGCTTTACCCAGTGCCGGCGCTGGTCGCGGCGGGAAGTTTTATTTTTATTCTGATTTCGCGCAAGGGGTTTTTGCGCGAGATCCGATATGCGGCGGTAATATTAATAGTGGGAATTATCGTTTATTGCGTGCGCGCATTGCGGCGGAGGGAATGGCCGTTTGAGAATCGACAAAGATCGTCAGTCGCTAGTTAAATTAAATCGCTAGTCCCCAGCAGTTACCAGACGGCTTAGCTCAATCAAATTTCTTCAGCTGCGGCCAGAGTTCGCGCAGATTTTTCTTCGGCCCCCGGCAGAGCCAGATGGTGAAATGTTCGTCGCGCCTTGAGTAGGGGTGCTCCACTTCCGCTGTGGCTTCCACACTTTGAAAGGACTCGCGATCACCTCGACCGTCACTTCCGAGCACGATCACGATGTCGCCTGTGTAATCGCGGGGTCCCCAATACCAGTAGTTATTATGATTGCTGATCGCTCGCGGAAGGCCGTACTTCGGTCCAAAGAAGTCGACTGCAGCGGCTTCACCCCAACTATTGCAGAAGATGGCCGCTCGTCCGCGTTCCGCCGGCGAAAGGCTGTCGTATACGTGAGCGACCTGCTGCACCATCTCCTCCCATCCAAACTCGTCAGCAAAATATTGAGGCAACGGACCGTTGCTTTGCCGTTCTGCAACTGGCGCCTTAATACCGAGCGCCGCCTGATACCTGAGGTAGTGTTCGGGGGAAAGAATCGGACAAACAATAGGCAGCAACAGCGCACCCGAGGCCACAATTAACAGGACGTATGCAACTCTGCCCCATGCAAACCGGAGGCTGGTGAGCCGCTCGAATGCTACAGATCCCGCAGCGAAAAGAATGGGATAGATAGGAGCAACGTAATAATTCTTACCCTTCAGAACCATAAAGCTCGTNNCGCGAGAGGCGCGAGAATGGGATTGATCATCGCTGCCTGATCGGCGAGGAAGCTTACCGGACCTCGAATGATGTCCCGATTGCTCATGCGTATATTGTGCAAGAGCTCTAAGAAAGGAAAGTCATGCTGAAGTTGCCACAGGAAATTGGGAAGTGCGAGGATAAATGCTGCCAGCATCCCCAACCACAACCAGCGACTCTTGAAGAAATGACGCTCGGGACTGGCTAACAATCCGAGCAATATTCCTAACACTAAGAAAGCTATGGAGTACTTTGTCTCCATCCCTATGCCTGTGAGGACGCCGAACCAAAATAAATATCGGGGCTCGTTCAGATTTATCGCCCGTACCACGCACCACACACAACCCATCCAAAGCAGCGGCTCGAAGGCATTCATGGTCAGCCAGTGCTGCATTAACAGGTAGATTGGAACCGGGATTATGACCAACGCAGCCAACACTTGCGCAAAGCGACCACCCCCGATCTCCCGCGCCAACTGCCCAGTAATCCAAACCAGCGCGGCTCCCGCGAT
>PLBX01000500.1:4081-5652 GCA_003135495.1 Acidobacteriaceae bacterium
TTCGCTCCATGCGGGAACAACGCAGAACCGCGACCATCTATGTTCAGATCTTGCTGGTCGTGGTAGTCGGCGAATGCCGCCTGAGTTATTTCTTCGCTGGCGGATGATGCTTGCGCCAGTCGGCGCCGTCACGCCCGCCGTGCATTGCAATCTCAGTCAGGATGAGTTCGGCAGCGAGCCGTCGCTTCGTGAGGTGCGCGGCAATTCTCTGCTTCGCTCGCTTCGTGGGGACTTTCGGATCAAGAAAGACCAGCACAGATGGGCCAGCTCCGCTCAAAGCAGCTCCGAGAATTCCAGAGTCTCCGGTGAGTTCTTTAAGGGCTGGAAGCAGCGGAGCCAACGGCGCGCGATAGGGCTGATGGATTCGATCTTCAAGTGCCGACGACAACAGATCTGGACGATCCTGTGTAAAGGCGGCGAGCAGCAACATTGAATTCTGAATGTTGGTGACGGCATCGGCGCGCGAATACTGAAACGGCAGTACGCGACGCGCTTGCTCGGTCGAGAGCGGAGCGTCGGGAATAGCGAGTAACAGAGGCCACTTGCCTTTCGGCTTCACCTCGACCACTTGCGCCTGCACCTGATTCGCCATGCGAGCCACGGTGAGCGCGCCCATCCAGCAGGCGGACGCGTTGTCAGGATGCTGCTCACGCATGGACGCCTCGCCGACGATGCGGTCATCTTTCCAGCGCAAATGCCCGAAATGTACGGCGAGCGCAATTCCTGCGAGGCGCGCCGCGGCGGACGATCCGCAACCTCGGCCGATAGGAATCTCATTTTCGATGTGAATTCGCAAAGGCGCGATCTTACGATTCTCCGATTCGAGCACTTCGCAATAGGTCGTGACGATGAGGTGGTTTTCCATCCGGCTGCAGATTTGCTGGTCGCGGCCAGTGGCGGTTACAAAGAAATCGGGAGCGCGCTCGGCTCGCAGGCGAAGATGAAAATCGAGGGCGAGGGCGGCGGCGTCGAATGCAGGACCGAGATTCGCGGAGCTAGCCGGAAGCGCTAGGCGCAGCGAACGATCCTGAGATGCAGGGCGTGAAGGCATAGGTTAACAAATAAACTATTGATCGAACAAAAAGCTGTTAAACATTGGAATCAAAGGCTTTAGCTTCAACAAGCCGAGACAGGCCCCTGTTCAGATGGCAGCGGACATCGAACTGTGTTTTATACACGAGTTTGCGCCGAACTGCTACGAATTTTTCTCGGCCGCGGCGAGTTCGGCGATGACGGCCTTGAGATCGGCGTCCAACACAATTGGGGCGCGTTGCAGATATTTTGCTGGGGAGGAGTGGTTTTCTTCTTTAGTTCCTGCAAACAAATCGCCGCGATGGAACTTGATCGTGAAATCAGGATCCTTCAGCAAGTGTCCGGTCAAGATCAGGACAACAGATTCACCGCTCTTGACGAATCCTCTTCTGCGCAGTTTTTTGAGTCCGGCCAATGTAACGGCGGAAGCGGGCTCGCAGCCAATACCATCGGCTCCGATTTCAGCTTTGGCAATGGCGATTTCAACTTCCGAGACCTCTGCGACTTCGCCACCGGTCGCCTGCATTACCCTCAGCGCT
>PLBX01000235.1 GCA_003135495.1 Acidobacteriaceae bacterium
TCGCTGGGGGCGTAATCTGCTCCATCGCAGGTTTCGGCAACGCGGCTTTCGGCGCAGGCAATTTCTCACGCGTTCCGCCGCCGCCGCCACCGGCTATGATCTTCTTAGCCACTGGCAGGGCGTATTCGTCGGGCGATGGCGCAATCAATGTCACGGTCTCATGCGGCTTTACGAGCTCTACGGCCTTCGGGCTGAAAGTGACGAAGAGAATCAAGCCGAGCAACACGGCGTGCACGACTACAGAACCCATTAACCCGTTTGATCGATAGTTGTTGTACTGTCCCCAGATCGCATCGGGGCCCATCACTTTGGTGTCGTTTTTCATTCTCTCCATGCGCCTTGGGAAACTATTTTTCTCGCGCGCGGCGTGTTCGCGGCCACGATGTAAAACGTTAAGCACTTCCGATGACGAAAACGGGGCGGCGGGCAGCGGACTCTGATGTGTCGACATATCGTTCCTTATCTCAATGAAAAAGTTATCGAGATTGTTGGCCGCCTTTAACTTCGGCCGTTCGATAAGATGCGATTGTTTGCACAGCGGTTTATTTTGCTTTTTGCTTTAGGGGTGGCCCGGGTGTTGTGCGGTATTTTTGTGCNNGTCTACATGATTACCCTGATAGCGGAATGCGAATCGTTTGTGGGGAGGGTGGCGCGTTAACTATGTTCGTGCGGATGAAATGTGCATTCCTCAATTTTGCGGTGGCCGGGCGAGGACGCGCGGCGCTCCATTGCGCAGCGCTCGAGTGCGGTTTAGGCGATTCCTTCAAAGGCCGGATTGGGCTCTCCAGATAGGGACCGCGCGGGAATCACAACTTCTAGCAATGTACCGGGATCGGCGTTGCTCAAATGCAATTCGCCGCCGAACTCCTTGGCGCGCTGTTTCATTCCGCCAATTCCAACTCCCATGCTGTCGGGTTGTAGATCTGCCACTTTCTGAGCAATGCCTTTGCCATCATCCAATACCGATACTGATATGTGTCCGTTTTGCTGATGCAGATTGATCCAAACTTTGTGCGCTTCGGCGTGACGAAACACATTGGTCAGCGCCTCTTGCACAATGCGAAACACTGCAGTTTCCACTTCCGTTCCCAGGCGCGGAAAATTCTTTGGCTGGACGTCGAGAAATGTTTCGATCCCGCTGCGCTTGGTGAGTCCTTCCGTATACCAGGAGAGCGCCGATAGCAAACCGACTTCATCCAGCAATGGCGGATGCAGAAGGTGAGACATAGTGCGAACCTGCTGAATCGCCCTGTCCACAAGGCTGCTGGCTTGAATGCAGGTCTCGGGATTCTGCGGTAAAGAGGGCTTCTGCATCACCATCTTATCCAGCACCATCTTGGCGACAGTCAGTTCCTGTCCTAATCCGTCATGGAGTTCGCGCGCAATACGCCGACGCTCCTGATCCTGTGCTGACATGAGACGGACGGAAAGCCGGCGCAGGTCATTCGTGCGCTGGTCTACAATTTTTTCCAACTGGGCCGTATTATCGCGAATCGATTTTTCCAGCAGCTTGCTGTCATGAATATCGGAACACGCTCCGTACCATTTAACGACCTCTCCGGCATCGTTTTGGATAGGAACGGCACGGGCGCGGAACCATCGATACTCGCCATCCTTTCCGCGCAAGCGATATTCCACTTCGTAATTCTCTCTCGTTTGGACACAGTGAAGCCAACGCTGCTGACTACTCTCCTGATCGTCAGGGTGCACATATTCCCACCAGCCAAAGCCAACTGCCGAGCCCGGCGCAGCGCCGGTGAATTCGTAGAACCTATCGCTGAGGTAATCTCTTGCGCCGTCAGGCTGCCGGCTGAAAATAATATCGGGCGCAGTATGCACGATTGCATCGAGTTCCATGTTCTTCCGCCCCAGTTCGCCGTTGAGCTCCATTAAGGCTTGGGCTTTGGATTCCAGTTCCTCGGTGCGTTCGGAGACTCGTTGCTCCAAATCGCGATTCAACGCTTCCAGCTGTCTCGTTTTGCGGTGCAGATCGGAAAAGACTCTAACTTTAGCGCGCAGCAATTCCTGAATGACGGGGACAGAAATATAGTCTACCGCCCCATGCTCATAGCCTTTGAGACGATCGAGGTCGGTGAGGTGAACGGCGGAGATGAAGATGATCGCGGTCCGTTGAAAGCGCGGATGCTGACGAATCATGGCTGCCAGTTCGAAGCCATCGAGCTCGGGCATGCTGACATCCATCAACACGACGGCGACATCCGTCTTCAGAAGGATTTCAAGCGCCTCTTTTGCGGAGTTCGCTTTGATCAGGTTCTCGCCCAGTTCGGCCAACATGACCTCATAGCTGAGCAGCTTGGCGGGCTGATCATCGACCATGAGGATGTTGACTTTCTCGTCTTTACTCATTCGCCTCTCTCTCCCTGCAGCCGCAAAAAGCCAATTGCCTGCTGCCATCGCCGCAACCTATCTATGTAGCCACGCACGCAGCGATGAGAGTAGTTGCTCGGTATTGACGGGCTTGGCCAAATATTCAGACGCGCCAGCCTCCAGACATTTCTCGCGATCGCCCTTCATTGCTTTCGCAGTCAGCGCAATGATCGGCAAGCGTTGGAATTTCGAGTTCTGCCGGATCATGCGCATCGTCTCGTATCCGTCCATCTCCGGCATCATGATGTCCATCAGGACAATCGCGAGGTCCGGAGTTGTTTCAAGTTTAACAAGCGCTTCGCGGCCCGTACCCGCAGTGATCACGTCCATGCCGCGCCGCTCCAGCACGCTGCTCAGAGCGAAGATGTTGCGGACGTCATCATCGACCACCAGCACCTTCTTGCCGATAAGCGCGTCGTCCGAGTGATGCAAGCGGTCGAGCAGCCTTTGCTTTTCCACTGGAAGATCAGCCACCACACGATGCAGGAACAAGGCTGTTTCATCCAACAACCGTTCTGGTGACTCTACTCCCTTTACCACGACACTGCGCGCCAGAATGTGCAGGCGAGCATCTTCTTCGGGAGAAAGCTCCTTGCCCGTGAAGACTACGACCGGTACGTCGCCAAGTGATGGCGTGTCTCGGAAGCGCTCAAGCACTTCGAAGCCGGAAATATCGGGCAGGCGCAAATCGAGAACGATGCAATCGAAAGACTTCTCCTTCACCGCCTCGACCGCCTCCTTACCGCTCGATACGACGGTTACGTCGATATCGTCATACCCAAGCAATTCTTTGATACTCAGTTGCTCCGCCGGATTGTCTTCTACAACCAGCAGGCGTTTTCGACGAGGAGCGGAGTACTCCTTGATGCGAGTCAGCGCATCCCCCAAACCTTCCGGAGTGGTTGGCTTGGTGACAAAAGCGAAGGCTCCGCGAGCTAATCCGTGATGACGGTCTTCGTCTAGTGTCAGCATCTGCACGGGAATGTGCCGGGTTGCGGGGTCCTGTTTCAAGTGATTCAGCACTGTCCAGCCGAGCATGTCAGGCAGGAATACGTCCAGCGACACTGCGGTTGGATGAAATTTGCGAGCCAAGGCCAATGCTTCCGCGCCGCGCATCGCAACCAGGACCTTGAAGCCCTTGTCGCGTGACAGATCGCATAGCACGCGCGCGTAGTGGGGGTCATCTTCCACGATCAACAGGACGGCATCGTCCGGTTGCAAGTTGTCCCGGTCATCCGGGATTTTCTCAATCGGACTTTCAACGATGCTCGCAACCGCCAGCTGTTGGGCCGTCGAAGGAGCGCTTGAATATCTACGCTCCAGCGACACCATGCTCGACGGTCCGACATAGGTTTGCGGCAGGTAGAGGGTGAAGCTGCTACCCTTACCCGGCGCGCTGCGCAACTGGATTTCGCCGCCAAGCAGGCTAGCCAGTTCGCGGCTGATTGCCAGGCCGAGACCAGTGCCGCCGTACTTGCGGCTGGTGCCGGCATCTGCCTGTTGGAAAGCCTCGAAGATAATTCGTTGCTTGTCGAACGGAATGCCGATGCCGGTGTCGGTGACCTCAAACGCCACAACACCCGCGGCCTTTGCCAGAATTGGATGCTCCTCGTTCCATCCGCTCTTAGCCACCGATACCGACAAGCAAACGCCACCTTGTTCCGTGAACTTGAAAGCATTCGACAACAAGTTTTTCAATACCTGCTGTAGACGCTTCGAGTCGGTAACGACGCTGCGAGCGAGGTGGGGATCGGTGCTGACCTCGAAGGTAAGACGCCGGTTTTCGGCCTCGTGCTTGAACGGACGTTGCACCATATCCAGCAGGCTTGCGAAGAAGACTTCTTCGGCTTCGACCGATACTGTGCCGGATTCGATCTTCGACAGATCGAGAATGTCGGTGATGAGGTTGAGCAAGTCCGTTCCAGCGCCGTGAATGGTGCGCGAGAATTCGACCTGCTTCCCGGTGAGATTGCCATCCGGATTGTCGCTGAGTTGTTGTCCCAGCACCAGAATGCTGTTGAGCGGAGTGCGCAGCTCGTGCGACATGTTGGCCAGGAATTCCGACTTGTACTTGGAAGTGAGGGCCAATTCTTTGGCCTTCTCTTCTAGAGCGCGGCGGGCTTGCTCAATTTCCTGGTTCTTGCGTTCTACTTCGACGTTCTGCTCAGCGAGCTGTTGCGCTTTTTGCGCCAACTGCTCGTTGGTCTGCTGCAATTCTTTCTGCTGCATTTGCAGCTCTGTCGCCAACTGCTGCGANNCTGTTGAGCACGATGCCGATGCTGGCCGTCAGCTGTTCAAGGAACGCGAGATGTGAGGTTGTAAAGTTGCTGAGCGATGCGAGTTCGATTACGGCTTTGACACGATCTTCGAAGAGCACCGGCAGAACAATTACGTTGCGCGGTGTTGCTTCGAATAATCCCGAGCGAATTGCAATCGTGTTCGGCGGCAAGTCGGAGATCAACATGCGTTGCTTTTCCGCAGCGCATTGTCCGACGAGTCCTTCGCCAACTTTCAGTCGACGCAGATGGCCATCTTCGCCATCGCCGGCGAAGGCTGACAGCAGCGTCATCTCCGCGGATTGCTCGTCTCCCATCTGGTAGATCACGCCTTGCTGCGCGCTTACCAGCGGAGCCAGTTCCGACAGCAGCATTCGTCCCACTGTCGCCAGATCGCGTTGCCCTTGCAACATGCCTGTGAAGCGGGCGAGGTTCGTTTTCAACCAGTCCTGCTCGGTGTTGCGATCGGTCGTCAAGCGGAGGTTGTCGATCATCGTATTGATGTTGTCTTTCAACTCCGCGACTTCGCCGCTCGCTTCCACCTGAATCGACCGGGTCAAATCGCCCTTGGTGACGGCGGTTGCGACTTCGGCGATGGCGCGCACCTGGTTGGTCAAGTTGTCGGCCAGCAGGTTGACGTTGCCGGTGAGATCCTTCCACGTTCCGGCAGCGCCTGGGACGTTTGCCTGTCCACCAAGGCGGCCTTCGACGCCGACTTCGCGAGCGACCGTCGTTACCTGATCAGCGAACGTGGCGAGCGTGTCGGTCATGTTGTTGATGGTTTCGGC
>PLBX01000019.1 GCA_003135495.1 Acidobacteriaceae bacterium
TCGAGGCCATCGATCACGCGCACGCCGCCGAGGTTCCGATCATCGTCGCCGTCAACAAGATCGATAAGCCGGATGCAATGCCGGACCGCGTGAAGAAACAGCTCGCCGATCGCGGGCTGGTGCCGGAAGAGTGGGGCGGCAAGACGGTGTTCGTCGATGTTTCGGCGAAGAAGAAAACGAATTTGAACCTGCTGATGGAAATGATCTGCCTGGTTGCGGATCTCGCGGAGCTGAAGGCGACTCCGGAGCGCGCTGCGACTGGCGTGGTGCTTGAAGCGAAACTCGATCGCGGACGCGGACCTGTGGCCACTGTGCTGGTGCAGAACGGCACGCTCATTGCAGGCGACAATTTCGTGGTGGGCAACGTGTACGGCAAAATCCGCGCTATGTTCGACGATCGCGGGGCGGCGCTGGCGTCCGCGCCTCCATCCACGCCCGTTGAAATTCTGGGTATGGAAGGTCTGCCGCAAGCTGGCGATCAATTCGTCGTGGTCACCGATCGCGAGAAGGCACGCGACATCTCCGAATACCGCGAACAGAAATTCCGCGAAGCAACTCTAGCCAAGAGTTCACGCGTCTCGCTCGAAGGCCTGGCTGAGCAATTAAAGACGGCAGGCATGAAGGAACTGAACGTCATCCTGAAAGCCGACGTGCAGGGTTCAGTCGAAGTTTTGGGCGATTTGCTGGGCAGATTGTCGAACGAGAAAGTTCGGCTCAAGCTGCTCCGCTCCGGCATCGGAGCCATCACAGAAACCGACGTGCTTCTGGCGTCCGCGTCGAACGCCATCATCATCGGCTTCAACGTGCGTCCAGAGCGCAAGGCGCAGGAATTGGCCGATCAGGAGAAAGTCGACATTCGCCTGCACTCGATTATTTACGAGTTGCAGGACGAGATCAAGCGCGCCATGACCGGCCTGCTCGAGCCGACGATCAAAGAAACTTACCAGGGCCGCGCCGAGGTGCAGGAGACTTTCCGCATTCCGAAGGTTGGTACTATCGCCGGCTGCCGCGTAAGCGACGGCTTCATCAAGCGCGATTCCGAAGTGCGGTTGCTGCGCGATGATGTCGTAGTTTTCAAAGGCAAAGTAGCATCGCTGCGCCGCTTCAAAGACGATGCGTCTCAGGTCACCAGCGGCATGGAGTGCGGCATCTCCATCGCGAACTACGGCGACATCAAAGCCGGCGACGTAATCGAAGCATTCGTAACCGAAAGAATCGCAGCCGAAGCAATCAAGTAAAACTAATTCATCTAATGGAGGGCCGGGCGTCCCCGCCCGGCCTAAACTGGCCGCAGTTGGAAATGCCGGGCGAGGACGCCCGGCCCTCCATTAATTAATTACTTACTGACTAGCCTGCTGTGCAAACGTCCCACCCACGTTCGAGTCCTCTTCCACCATGAAGCCAGTGTTCGGCGAACTCAGGTAGAAGACCATTCCGGGAGTCACGGAGTTCACACCGTTAACCGTCACGCTTACCCGTCCATTCGAACTGACCTGATAGGTTCCAGTCGTGCCCAGCGATGAGACAAGACCAGAGCCGTTGAAAGAGTTTGACGTCTGGTTCCAGTTAAAGGTGCCGCTCCCAGTGGGCGCAAAAACTCCCACGCGATCTTTGTAGCCACCGGTGTCAAAGCCATCCATAATAAAGGCCGCCTGGCTGCTAAGAGCACTGAACGGAGCGCCCGTCTGCAGGGTATAAATACCATCCTCGACCGCCGCCGCGCTGTCGGCCAGGAAATACGCCCTGCCGCTGTTCACCATCCAGAAAATCTGCGGGCTTATCGTCCCGCCGGAAAGTGTCAGATTCAGCGTCCCCCGTCCCGTGGAGGCCAGAGTGTACGTGCCGCTGGACACCGTCAGATCCGGATTCACCGTCGTGTCCTGTACGTAATCCACAGCGCCTCCAGTAACATTGCCCGCGCCATCCGCTGTGAACACGCCCGCCGAGTGAATCCCCCCAGCGCCGCTAACAGTAGTATCGCCCGCGCTGCCAAATACATACGATGTGCCTGCGGCAAGTGTTGCCAGAGAGAAAGTCCCACTCTGCGCCTCGGCCATGCCGATTTCCAGCGAGCCGGTATTCGACATGAAATGGAATTTGCCGGAATTCACAACGTAATAGTTAAATGCGCTAGTGTCACTCAGAGTGAACGTTCCCCGGCCATTCGTGTCAGGCGTCGTCATGCTCACTGAACTGGAGACTGCGACGCTTGTCGACGGGATTCCAAGGACAAGCAGATCCTCAGTGCCTGAGATGGCGCCGCCGGTGATGGTCACCCCTCCTACCCGCGCGCTGCCATTGAGCCGGTGCGCTTTAAAAACATAGCTGCCCGAAGGAGGCGCAGTGAAAGCAGTCGTATCCTGCAACTCGCCATAGCCGGAGGCCGTCGCAAAAGTGTCTTCTTCGATGGTGTAGAAATGGCCGTCATCGATCATGGTGAACGCGTAACTCGCTCCGCCGAATGTCATGTTGCCAGTGCCGTCGGTCAGAATAGAGTAAGTCCCAGCTTCCGGCAGCGTAGTGACAATCGGAGCGCCATCCTGATTAAAATCGTCCACCGTGACGTTGAGATTGCCAGCTCCATCCGCGGTGAAAACTATTGTTTCGGAAAAGGGATCCGCGGAAGTTCCCGCCTGATTAACCCCAATTCCA
Organism: Acidobacteriaceae bacterium; assembly: GCA_003135495.1. Classification (GTDB taxonomy): domain Bacteria; phylum Acidobacteriota; class Terriglobia; order Terriglobales; family Acidobacteriaceae; genus Acidiflorens. The sequence continues at coordinate 2,653 of PLBX01000019.1, forward strand.
GTCTGGGCGATCACGTATTGACCTTTTAGGCTAGCCTTGCTGAAGCTGCCGCCTAAGGAATTAAGCAGGCCTCCGCTGCTCGATCCGCATCCCGCTGTGAAAAGTACTCCAACTGTTGCCGCAAGAGACATGAGCACACGTCTCGCACAAGTCGACGAAGCAAGGGTATTCATTTTCGGAAGACTCCTATTTATTTCTAGGATGCGCTAACCCGGATTGTAGAGGATAGTTTCTGCAAAAAAAATAACGGAAGCGTTCCCGGCGGCGTCAAGCTTTGTT
>PLBX01000472.1 GCA_003135495.1 Acidobacteriaceae bacterium
TTTCCCTCCGCAATATCCTTTAGTATCTGTTTGTCCAACGACAGATCCGCGACCAGCCGTTTCAACTTGCCGTTCTCTTTCTCCAGTTCCTTCAGGCGTTTCGCCTGGTCCATCTTCAGCCCGCCATATTCCTTGCGCCAGCGGTAGAACGTCTGGATTGTGATCTCGGCTTCTTTGCAGGCTTGTGGGGTGGTTTTTCCGTTCGCGATGCCTACTTCAATCTGCCGCAGCATCGTCACGATTTGCTCTGGTTTGTACCTCTTGATTGGCATGACCCGCTTTTCCTCCAAGTGGATTCTCTCTCATTCCACCTGGTACAAATTTCGCCGGTCACGTCAGTCGTAGCTAGCAAGTCGTCTATAACCTTGCGGATTTGTTCGTTGTTTATTCCAGAGATGGTGCCCTGAATGAATCCTTTGCAGTCTAACGGTTCAGGCAGTTTGCACCAATCCACATAACAGTAGCCCGGCAACTCCCAGCCATCGAAGTCGATGAGCCAGTGCTTGTCTGCCTGCCCGACGACTTGCCCGTTGCGCTCCCTTGCGATCCCAATCGCTACCAGTTGTGAGGTACCGCGTTTGAGTGCTATGCGATCACCAGCCTTAACTTGCAAGATTGTCGCAACCTGCGGCTTGCCACCCACAAAGGCAATACCATGCTGCAAAAACCACTCTGAATAATCACGACCTTCCGCTCCCGCTGCTACCTGCCAGTAGGTCGGGGCAGATGCCGCCATCGTCGGAGTCGCCATCTGAGACCTCCACTGATTGTGCTTCTAAGCCCCCGCGCGATCAAGGTATTCCTTTAACGCCTGCTGGAGGATGTCTTGGTTCGTCCGCCTCTGGGTAGCTCGCAGCGTGCTCAGCCGAACGTATGTGACGCCGTCAACCTTGAGAGTCAGTGCGACGGGCTTCTCGTCCGCACTGCTACCTGCGCGACGGGCACCAGCCCCATGCTTAGCAGAACTACGACCTGTCTTCTTGGTCGCCATGAAGTCTTTTCCTCGTGAAATCGCAGTATACGCGCACCTGCGTATCTACGTATTCGATCTGCTTCTCTCTATTGCAGCCGAAATCGTCGACAAGAGGTCTTGAGAAATTGGGGGAGCAGACAGATGTTGAACCAGCCAAAGACCGCTTTGGCGAATTTTATGAACTGGCGAGTGCCGACCGAGCCATTGCTCGGATGATCTGCACTGTCCGCATTGTGCCACCGTCCCGATCAGGTGCCGTTCAAGTCCCGTCGCCCCCATCCTGTTTTGCTGCTCATCGACAGCTATACAGCGGAAGGAAAAGTTCTGACGCAAAATCTGTGTGATTTCTAGTTCGATCTCTTTTTCTTTTCCCACATCGCGGAAGTGGCGAAATTTCTCCCTCGATGCTCTCGAAGTGAAGTCGAGTTCCCACACTCTCAAGTACGGGTCCTGTGACCTGTTTAGCAACGCCCGACCCAGATTCTTGCGAAAAATGCTTCTTTCGTGTTGTGCTGGCACGTTCTGGCTGAATCCCATCTTGCGATCATCAAGCAGGTAGTGTTCGGAGATGCGGCTCCGAAAATTCCCGTCCCTATGTGTGCCGACGCGAACTATGCGCAGGTGTTCTCCCTCGTGCCCCCACGTTTCATCTCGCTCGTAGAAGAAGTAAATGCCGTTGTTGGGCAGGGCGGCTAGTTCGAACGGAAACGACATCAGCGGCAATGCTGCGAGCGATTCATGGAGCCATTTGCAGAGGTCAGACATTCCAGTGCCTACACTATGTCCATGAAGTACCGCGTGCTGATTTTGTCCTTCAGAGATGACTCTCGGATGAGCCTTTTGTAGAGGTGATGGATACGACCCGTTCCCACTCCGGGGCAAAAACAGATTTGGTCGAAATCCTTGAGCTTTTGGTCGAAATCCGCAAGTAGTTCTCGGAAGCGACCAACGGCATCATCAGGGCTCGTGTCATACCACCTGTGCTTCACCTCAGGAAACCAGATTCCGTACTCGTCGGAGAATATAGCCCAACGCACACTCTTTCTTTTGCAGGTGGAAACGAAGGAACGAACCCGCTGAGATGTATACAAAACCTCAGGTGGAACCTCTTCAGAGGAGCCTCTCAGCGAGTCGTCCTTCTTTGCAGAACAGAATGTAAAGTACACTTTCGCTTGATTCGGCAGCATCACTTCCGCCTTAATACCCGATATGCGTAGAATTCTACAGCCTGCGCAAACGACAGCTTAGGCGATCCGCCGCCACATAGCGGTTGTCATTGCCACGACCGCAGAGGCTTTCGAGATGCCGCCCTTTCTGAATCCCCTGTCTCTGGCCTAATCGTTCCGAAAACGGTTCTGAAAATTGCCCTTTAGGATTCCGCCAAATCAACAACTTAGCCGGGCTTCCGGTAGCGTTCCACAAACGACCGTTTTCGGCACGACAGTGCTATTACGCAGATACGTATTTACGTATATCATGGGGGCATGAAGGTCGCGATCTACTGCCGGGTGAGCACACGCGACAAGGGGCAGGATGTTGATAACCAGCTTCGCCAATTAAAGGACTTCGCCAAGAAGCAGGGCTGGGAGATCGTT
>PLBX01000037.1 GCA_003135495.1 Acidobacteriaceae bacterium
CCAAGTGGATTCTCTCTCATTCCACCTGGTACAAATTTCGCCGGTCACGTCAAAGCCAAACAGAAAGCCCATCCGATATTTTGGATGGGCTTCATTTTGTCAGATAGCTTTTCAACTCCTTCTCCAGATAGTGTTTCAAATTCGATTAGTTAGAGGTCACCACCTCTGTGCCTACAAACACCCGCGGGTTTCTACAAGAGCCCGCAGCCCGGCACTTTCTCCGAACGAGCGCGGGAGAACATTGCACCTGAAAGGCGAGAGCAAATTTAGGGGTTCTGGCCTACGTGGGATCAAACAAATTCAGCCTAATCTAATTTGACAATCCATACATCGGTTCGCGGATCGCCTGAGGGGGTAGTTCCGACCTGTCCATCCCAGCTTGATGTGAAACTGAAGAAACGCCCATCGAGGGAAATATTGCCGTAGGGCTGAGTCCACCAGTATTCTGGGTCCCATGTTCCTCGATTATGCGCGAATCGCCAAATGGTAAGGATCATAGCGTCCTTTCTGAAGGCATATTCATTAGCCTTTTATTGGGGAATACTGCAGAGGCTGATCGTCTTCACAAAGTGATGAAAGTGACTGACCCGCAGCCCCAGGATGAATCTTCCGATTGCCTTTACTACTACGGACGGAACCAGGCTTTATTGGCATCCAGCCATTGCCAAGCCCTATCCGTAACAATGAAAATGACTATGGGGCGTGGTCAAATGCGGGTTACGTATCGCTGGACAATCGCGACTTTCAATCTGGAATCGGCTATTTTTCCAAGGCTGCACAGCTATTTTACAATTCGAAGGACAAACATACGGTTACTGAGGCGCTGGATGTGTCCTGGGGAATACTCATCGCTGAATACTATTTGGGTGACAAGAAAAAAGCCAAAAACCTATATCGCGAACTGAAGAAGGACTATCCGCAATTTGTTACCACTGCCGCGCTCAAGCAACTACCACTCGTCTGGTCAGAGTACACTGTCAAGCTCATTGACATAATAGTGGCTGACTGGAAATAACGAGCTATGGCGCACCAGGTGAATGCCGACATCTTGTCACAAGCGTTCGGGCTTCAGAAGTCGCAATCCATAATTAGATGATACCTAGGATATCGCACCACGGTGTATTACAGTCCGAAGGCGAAAAGCACTACGACTAAAATGCCAAGGCATTTGCACTAACTGAGATGGTTAGCTCGAAGTGTCGCACGCTGTACGCCAGTGGGGAATATCCGGAGGCTGTAGTGGCCCACTTCTCAAGCGCGAGAAGTGGGGCATCCCCGGCGTGTTTTGATTCAGCATTTGAAACAGTCTGGAGTTATCTTTGGCGCTGGAGATGGGGGCCACCCGCCNNGCTTTTTCCTACTCTTCTTCGCTGCCTTCTCCGCTTCCAGTTCCGCTTTTATCTCGCTGTGCGATACGCTCATCAGTTTCTGCATCGTCTGGTCGAAATTTTGGAACTCCTTGCTCTGCGACATATGCTTTCGCCCTTTTCCTCTGCTTCCGAATAAATGGATTCGGACCTTCGCTCACGAATTCTCTAATCAACTTCTCATTGCCATGCAGTCGGTAAGTCTTATATCGCACCCCAGGTCTGTGCAGAGCATCCCAGATCGCCGGATCGCCATTGGATAAGCCTTGCCAATCTGAGTACGCAACCATGTCGGCAGATTGCAAGATAGGATGATCTTTCTTATCTCCGAGTCCAGCAGTCAGAATCTTCATGGCGATTAATTTGTCAGGATGCGCCGCTATCATTTCGTGTGGAATCTTCTGTACCTCCGCAATAATCTGTGCCGCCTGCTCGGAATTGCGATGCCCTCTCTCAATCAGAATATTGAACTCCGGCTTTATGCCCATCTCCGTCACAATCGCGTAAGCCAAGCACAAGCACATATCTATTCCGAAACTATAGGCCGTGCCTATTTGTGATCGAAAATCTTGGTTGGTTAGCCTGTTATACTCGCTCACTTTAACGCGAGTCGTTGCACCAAACAGTAAGTGACTATGGACAAGGCCCGCCAAATCCTTCAACAATAATCGCCTGTCGTTTCCGTAGAGACCAGCCTTGGAAAATATGCCACCCGTGTGGTTGCCAAAATCCTTCGAGTGAAAATACTCAAGATTGTTAGCGTCTCGGAGTCGAGCTTTCCACTGGCGCTTTAATCGCTTAGCGGGTTCGGTGATCCCGACCTGAACGGACACAAGCAGTTTGTCGTCATTGTCTCCGCCCTCGTCCAAGCCAAGATCAACAGCCATCAGCACACTCTCCTCATCCCACCAAGATGGGTCATCGTCCCCATCACCCTCCTTGCCTAGTGATTCGGCAAGTATATTATTACCCTTAGCTTGGCTTGTGCTTCGCTTTCAAAGTCTTGAAAGGACGATAGTTATATGTAAAATCTTGATTGTAGGGTGGTTATGGTTGTTACATCCTTATCTGCCGGATAGGTCACGGCTGGCGCTCGGAGTTATAAGTGGAGACGGCGCGCTTGGCTGCTTTTGTTTTTTGTTACTTCTATCATAAGGCTGGGTGTCAAGTGTTAGTTAGGGAATTATGAAGCATGGCGACGGTGATGAACGGGACTACCTATGCTGTCGGCTGTGTAGTGGCCCACTTCTCAAGCGCGAGAAGTGGGGCATCCCCGGCGTGTTTTGATTTAGCATTTGAAACAGTCTGGAGTTATCTTTGGCGCTGGAGATGGGGGCCGCCCGCCTAAGAATCGTCACTATGAGGTTGAGGATGACCATCGTGTCCACAGAAACACTCGAAGAACGCGGGATTTGCTAGTGTTGGCGGTTTGAACGGCTGTCAGGTGGTTTGTCGCGATCGTCGAATGCTCTGCAAAGCTGGGCTATAAGGATCGTCAGCTTAGAACGTCCATTTCTTTACTTGCTTGCACTTTGGTATACACAACAACCGAAATCACTGCGGATGCGGACACACAAGGTCCAGAATGGACATAGGCGTCATCGCCCCCAAGCAGCCCCGACGCTCGAACTGCATTTTGAATACTTTGATGTGAGAAAAGGCAGTCTCCTGAATCAGAAAATACTATTCGTGGACAATGAACTAGCGGCATTGAACTGCTATCGGCAAATGCTGGAAAGCGAATTCGATATTGCAACCGCTGCCAGCGGCGCAGAGGGCTTAGTATCTCTCCGCAATCAGGGTCCCTTTGCCGTCGTTATTTCCGAAATGCAGATGCCTGGCATGGATGGAGTGCAATTCCTGAAGCGTGTGCGCCAAGTCGCCCCAAACACAATAAGACTTTTACTCTCAGGACACCTCGATCTCGACGGCGCAGTCGTTGCAATCAATGAAGGATGTGTCTTCCGCTTACTTATCAAGCCTTGCGAAAAATCTCTTCTGACGGAAGCGATCACCAAAGCGCTGGATTGTTACCGTGAGCGGAAAGAAGAGCGAGTCCCGATTGAGTTACCTGTCCGTTTATGCCGGGCAGTTCGAGGTCTGAAGCTCCAGTTGGCTCACACCCTCGATATCTCCAACTCGGGAGCACGGCTTGGTGGGCTCGAAGAACCGCTCGATCTCGGAGAAGTTGTCAAGCTCGAATGCGGTGACCGGAAGGCACCCTTCCGTGTCGTCTGGAGCGGTGCGCAGGGTACTGCTAGAGAGGGTCAGGCCGGACTTGAGTGTCTGGCAGCGGATGCAGACCTCTGGAAATTGGACCTGAGTCAACTGGAGAATGGTAAACCGCTGCTGCATGCTCGCGCAGTACAGAGGGGGCTCCTACCTCAGGAGACCCCGCCGCTAGAGACCCTCGATTACGCTGGAGACTGCGTGCAGGCACGCACGATAGGCGGCGACTACTACGATTTTCTCGATATGGGTCCCGGGAAAGTCGGGTTCGTATTGGCGGATGTTGCAGGAAAAGGCATCGCGGCGGCCCTGCTTATGGCGAGCTTACAGGCAAGCCTCCACAGTTATTACAGCAGCCAGCACAGCACTGGCTCGGAAGATATTTCAGAATTACTCGCCTCCGTGAATCGCCACTTCTACAAGCATACGGCGAAAGACCGTTATGCCACATTGTTCTTCGGGCAGTATAGCGATGCCACACGAACCCTTCATTATGTCAATTGCGGGCATAACCCTCCCGTACTCTTACGCAAGGGAGGCGCGGTTGAGAGACTTGACGCGACCGCCACGGTACTGGGCCTGTTCTCGGATTGGGAGTGTTCCGTGGCCGAAGCTCGGTTGGAAACTGGAGATGTATTGAGTCTCTTCACCGATGGGATCACAGAGACAACTGGTCATAGTGGAGAAGAATTCGGCGAAGAGCGTCTCTTGGAAACGCTGCGCAAGAACCGGGACCTTGAAGCTTCGTACATATTGCGGAACGTGGAGAGCGCTGCGGAACAATTCAGGTTGGGCGAGCAAGAGGACGATCTGACGTTGGTCATCGCTCGTGCCTTATAGCGTTTGTGCACTGTGAGTTCGTTGTCACAGGTTATCTGTGTGGAGCTGTCTTGTTGACCAACTGCTTGACCAGACGTTCTTGGCCCAAATAGAACTACCTGTGTGTTAAAGCGCCTTCAATTTTTCACAACCTTCACCGCGCCAGCCCAGCGATAGCTCCAACCTCAACATAAAAACAAAAATCAGCAGAATATAGCTTCAAATCAGCAGCAAATCAGCGACAGAACTCGATTTTACTAGTTAGTTAACCGAGATGTGTCGTTTCAAAGTGCTCTATCTCCTAACCCCTCAAACAATTGGGGGGAGGAGGGAAAGTGGCACTCTTAGAGCGCCCCCCTTGAAATGAAGTGAAAGTGAATGTAAACGTGTAGAAGTGAATTAAATAATCTGTTTGTCCGTGCGTGAAGTTGAGTAAAGTTGCTTAATGCTTAGAACAGTCATGGATTAGAATCGATTCTACCAACAACGACAAACCTCGCTCTTTGTGATTACAAGACCCGAAGAACACGACATCGACCGTGCAGGCAAGCGCCTCTTGAGGGCCGCGGTAGAAAAGCTTGGATGGATACTCAACGATGTGCAAGAGGACTATGGTATCGATTCGAATATCCAGGTCTTTGACGGTAGTTTCCCAACCGGGGCCTGGTTTCACGTGCAGTTGAAAAGTTCCCGCCAGTCCGAGTATTCAACTGATCAAACATTTATCTCTCAAGCATTATCTGTCGATCATGCGCGTCATTACGGTTTAGATATGCGCCAACCTGTCCTCGTGATCCACGTAGACGTTACTGCCGAGAAAGTATATTGGTACTTTCCTCAACTGGATAAGAATCTAGCTAATGCACTTAGCAGGTCCGCAACGCGATCGGCCACAGTAAGTCGGAATCTCCTGAACCACCCCGCCGAGGCTCCGCCTAAGTTTCTACATCGGCTCCTCTACGTGCATGTCATCACGGCTCTGGAGAGCTATCTGTCGGACTTTCTCATTTCCAAGGTGCTCGGAGACCAAGCTATGTTGAGGCGTTTTATGGCGATCCTCCGGCACAAACGAGTCCAACGATGCTGCTGAAGATGAGTGAACTTGAGACCGAGCGTCTGCGGCTGCGCGAATTTCGGCAAACCGATCTCGCCGGCGTGGCTAGTTGGGAAGGAACTCCTCACGCGGAGAAATTTCTTGAATTCTGCTTACGTTCCTACCGTGAATGGGGCATGGGGCCCTGGGCAATGCTGCTCAAAGAGAGCGGCGCGATCGTCGGCAACTGCGGTTTTTGCCGTATCCGCTATGATCGCGCACTTGGAACGCTCGAATACTGCGGAGAAATCAATTATTACGTCGCCTCGCAATATCGCGGAGAGGGGCTGGCCACCCAGGCCTTGAGGGCGGTTTTGAAATTCGGATTTGGCGATGTCAGGCTGACTCGGATCCAGGGCCGAT
>PLBX01000337.1 GCA_003135495.1 Acidobacteriaceae bacterium
CGATTCTACCGCAGCACTCTAGAGTCGAATCCAAGAGAAGTCTACCGCAAAAGAAAAAGCCTCCGCCGCGGCAGAGGCTTTTTGCATTGGGATTCTAGTTTACGGTTAATGTCAGCTGGTACGTGTGGGACGCGCTCGAGCCCGCCGAACCGTTGACGGTGACGATGTATGTTCCGGCTTGCGTGCCTCCGGTGGTTGTACTCGTGCTGCTCGATGATCCGCAAGCGGACTGCATCGCCACCGCGCCGGCAATGAGGCACAGAACGGCACCGATTAACCAGCGCCGGCGTTTCCGAGTCATGCCAATTCCAAATCCCGCGAGACTCAGGCCCCCGATCGGAAGCCATGTGGCATAGAACGTCCCGCGACGGAACAAGCTGCCCGTATTCACTGGCCGCGCGATCGTAGGAATACTTAGCAGTGTAGAAGCCTGCCCGCTGCCGGAGAGGGTGACGGTAGTCGGGTTAAAAGTAGGAGCCGTCGCCGTCACCATCGAAGGCGCAGTGGTTTGGCTCGGAGTGATGGTGGCGTTATAGCCGTAACTGCTGCTGGGGGTAAAGACGATCTGGAACGCGGCTGTATCGCCTGCAGTGATAGTTTGCGCGGCGGGCGAAGCGGTAATTGCGAAATCCGTAACCTGCACTGCGGGCAGCTGCCGGACTAAGGCTCCAAATGGTCCCCCGTTGGCGCTGGCTTGGCCCGAGATCGAAAGGGGGTTCGGCACAGTGATGGGGACGGCCGGAGTCATGTCGACTTCCACCGTGGCAGTTGCACTCACCGCGATGGTCGGAATGTTACAGGAAATGATCTGACCCACCACGCTACCGCAGCTTCCAGAGCCGCTGGTGACTTTAGCGGTCGGCGTCGATGCCAGCCCGCTCGTGGGTATGCCCGTGGCATTGAACACTACAAGATTCGCCACGTCCGGGCCGTTGTTGGTGATGGTGAAGGTGAACGCCACTTGCGTCCCGGCCGCCACTGACGGTTGCGGCGATGGACTGGTGGTGGGAACAGTGACCTTCAACCCATTCACACCGCTGTTGTTAAACGTGAACTCGGTAACAAATGCATCCTGGCTTCCCGTCAGTTGGCTTTGATAGGGAAGTGGATTGGGAGCAGCGGAAAGGGGAAAGTTTCCCGAGTTCGTGGTTCCAGCTATGTAGGTGTTGCCGAAGACGTCGATGGCGACTCCGGTGCCTAGGTCCGTCCCAGATCCACCGAGGAAGGTTGCGAAATCGCCAGCGCCTTTTCCGGACAATGTGGTCGAAATTAACGCGGCGAAGGCATCGTTATTGCCGCCGCCGTATGCGGCACCGATCGGAGGTGCATTGATTATCGGGAAAGTCGTACTTGAACCCAAGTCGGTCGAGCCCACAACGCGCGCTGCTCCCACCGAATCCACCACGATCGCCTCTCCGATTTCATCTCCAGCTCCGCCGATGTAGGAGAAGTAAGTTAGGGGATATATCGACCCGACGATGTTTCCGACCTTGGCAATAAAAGCATCANNTAGGCATTGCCGGATGTGTCTACCGCCACGGCGGTGCCAACTTCATTGCCGCTCCCACCTAAAAAAGTCGAGTAAACCGGGATAGATCCGGGTTGGTTAGGATTGATCTTGGCGACGAAAGCATCCGTGTTGCCCGAGTATGCCGAGCAATTGGTGACCGCGCTGGGGTCGTTGAGGCAAGACTGCTGCGCGTTGAAAAGCGGGAATCCCGGTTCCTTATTTGGCCCTGCTCCCCCCGGCATGTTGGTGGTGCCGGTGATGTACATATTCACAGCGCTGCCGGCACTATCGACTGCAATACCTCCGCCCGTCGCCGAGGCGGTAGCTGGATACCCTCCCCCGAAGTAAGTGGAATAGAGCATGCTCAGGGTGCCGCTTCCGTTGGTGTTGATCTTGCTCGCGAAAAACTGCGACCCACCACTTGCGAAGTTCGAGGTAGTTTGGAAACCATTCGCATTAGAAGGGAAGCCGTTGCTCGGGCCGTTCGTCGATGTGGTGTCGCCCGTGACAAATGCGTTCTGGCTTGTATCTACGGCGAGCCCAGTTAGATTATCTGTCCCGTTGCCCGCGAGATACGTGACGTACGTCGGAGTATATGTGGAGTTGAGGCCAAGCGAAATTCGGGCTAAAAATCCGTGCGTGCCGGGGCAAGGTAGTAGGGTACAAGGCTGAAAAGCGTTAGCAGTCGTGGGGAAAGAAGCGGAGTTCGTCGAACCCGCCACATAGATGTCTTCATTCTTATCTACCGCGACTCCCCCCAGGCTATCGATTTCTTGGGTCGTGATATCGGTACCGCCCAAAAGTATGGAGTACACCAGCTGCGAGGGTCCTGTGCTCAGCGGTGCGATTTTCGAAATAAATATGTATTGCGAGCCATTGGTGCTGGCGGTGGTGATTGAGGTTCCGCTCTCAACCGGAAACGCTGTCGCCGTGGTTGAGCCCGCGAGATAAATATTCGATGAACTGTCGACCGCTACTTTTACCAGAGTCTCAGTGTCGCCCGAGCCGGTGCCGCCAAAGTAGGTGGAATAGCCCAGTACCGGATCAATGACCAGTTCGCGGTTGTGATCGTAGGCTCCAACCGTGAATCCAATCTTGTTGTCGGCGAGTTGGCGAAATGCCCCGGGGATCAACTTCTCGTCTTTTCCTGATGGCGAAGGCTGGTAGATATGCGGAGCGTGAAAGCGCACTTCACCCCCATCCGTCGCCAAAATCAGATCACCAGCATTCCCCGAAGTCCCTGTATCGTCAATGCGAGCCGTCGCACCTTTAAAGCTAAACGCGATCTGGTCCGGATCCGCAGCCGGTGCCACTCGAAAGTCATATTCCAGCTGACTCTGATTGCCGTAATAAACCAGGTCGACTCCGGGGTAGACCGCCTGATACTGCACCCGCGCGAACTGGGGGATGTCGCGATGCCATTTCGACGGGTCGTTGCCGATAAAGTAGCTGCTCTTGCCGCCTAGTGGCAAGCTTCCAGAAATCTGAGCGGCGGAGTTCGCCCCCTCCAGATGCATGCGAATCACGGAATCGGGTTCACGCTTGACATCAGACTTGGCCGATTTCGACGCCTTGACGACGCGACTATGCAGTTGCAGCACCGCCTCGTCGGCCGTTAAGAACAAGCCATACCCCGCGCCATGGGCAAGAAACTTAACCTGAGGAGCGGTCTGTCCCTGGTTCGGCTCAAAGAAGAGCGGGAGCGAAAGCGCGGTCTGCCTAGTACTCGAATGAGTATTGGAATTCGACGCCTGCGCGGCGACCGGCTTTGTCACCGTGCCTTTGGCAGCGCGTACTGCGGTAGAAAAATAAAATGCCGATCCGGCAGTAGAAAGGATTGCTACCGCTAGAATTGCCGCCTTCATTATTCTCGTTGACGCTCGCTGTTGCGTCGAGCGTTGAGCAGAAAGCTGAGCCGCAAGTTGAGCCGAACGCGTAACCGAATCATTCGCCGCTGTTCCCACCGAACCTCCTACCGACCCAGGGTAATTCCGATTCACTAAGCTCCTCCGATTTCCCAATTCCGCGGGGTGAGAACACGAGCGGCACACTAACCCGCTGGGGCTCGACGCCCTTAGGCAGCGGATTCGTACCTGTCACCAAGAATACTGGGATTGAACCAAACAAATACTTTTACATCCAACAGATACGCTGTCAAGCCGGACAGACGATATGCACCGTAATGGTGAGAAGCGGAGCGCAGTGGAAATGGTTGCTCACCAGCAAGATTACACTGCGCCGGAGTCAGGGTTGGCACGAAAGTAGAGGCGATTTATTTTTATTGGGACGTGACGCTTAGCCTGGCGCGAACGAATTCTATGACTTGTTGCGTTACATAGCTCGGTGGATGAATTGGAAAAATCGGACGATTGAGAACGGGCTTGAGCGAGACACGCTCCCAGGCGGCGTCTTCCGAGCTTGTTGCAGTCTTTGCCTCAGGATCTTCCCCGCCATTCTGGTTTGAGTGCAGAAGTACCGCATCGGCGCGATCCAGAAAAGTTTGCGCAGAAGCCTTGAAGTCCGCAGTCCGCGGATCGAGCACCGTCAAATAAACATCGGGCTTCAGGAAGCGCAGAATACTGTTCGATTCGATAATCACATTTTGCGAAGATGCCAGAATCTTGCGGATGCGGGGCATGGCTTCGGCGAGTTCCCCTTGCTGGGTGCGGACCCACCACGAATGATCGGCACCGGCCAGAAGGAAGCGCGAAGTATCGGACTCGCCGGAACGATCTCTCTCCTCCGACACAGCTAAAGAATGATCGGCGGTAACGCAATCGCACGCTTCGCCATTGGCCGAGCAGACGCCGTGTCCATATTGCGTAATCTTCAGCGCAGTCCAGTGAAAATCCGGCAGCGCAGAGATGATTCCGGCGACAACGCTGGTCTTGCCAACGCTGCGAGTGTGTCCGCCGATGACGACAATGGGCATGGGGTGAAAAGGTTCGCTCGGAACTATTCGTCTTGGTGCGTTAAGTTGTGGCGCTCGCTGAGACGCGGCTAGCCGCGTCTCTACAGCAGGTGTCTGCTGATACTTAGCGTTGCTTTTTCGCCGACCGCGACACGAACGCCAACTCTTTAAGATACTCTTTCACTGGACGCGCCGGCGTTCCCCAAAAGACCACGCCTTTGCCGCGCAAGACTTTTTTCGGCAGAATGCCGCATTGTCCGCCTAGCATTGCTCCGGCTTCGACTCGGGCGTGGTCGCCGATACCGACCTGTCCGCCCATGATCACGTTGTCTTCAATGATGACGCTGCCGGAGAGTCCGGTCTGGGCGGCGATCACCACGTTCTCTCCGATTTGCACGTTGTGGCCGATGTGGACCAGGTTGTCGATCTTCGCGCCGCGGCGGATGCGCGTCTCGTCGAGTGCGCCACGATCGATGGTGGAGTTCGCGCCAATTTCTACGTCGTCTTCAATTACCAGGTGTCCGATTTGCGGCGAGCGTTCGTAGCGGCCAGTCTCCCAATCTTTTACGTAGCCAAAGCCCGCACTGCCGAGAACGGCGCCAGCTTGCACGACGACGCGGTTGCCGAGAATCGTCCCCGGGTAGATGGTGACGTGGGCATCGATGGAGCAATGGCTGCCGATCACAACGCCGCCTCCCGCGGCGGTTCCGGTATTGTCTCCGATAACGCAACCCGAGCCGATTGTGGTTTCGTCGCCAATCCTGGCGCGTTCGCCGATGATCGCCCCCGCTCCAATCGCCACCTTCTTGCCCACCTTCGCCGAAGCGGCCACGATAGCGGAGGGATGTACCACGCGATGGTTCTCGGCGGATCCGAGTAGCCGCTCTGCACGAGCAAATGCAAGGCGCGGCTGCGGGGAGATCAATAATGGTTTCGCGGCGACGCTACTAGCCGAGTCCGGCGTTGCGAATTCTCCAGCGATAATCGCGGCGGCCGCCGAATGCAATGCCGTATCGAGGTGCTGCTCATCCTCCACAAAAACGAGGCTCTCTTTATTTGCGGATTGTAGGCTCGAAACAGCGGTCACTTTGATAGAGCCGCTTCCGATAAGACGGCAGCCGAGCTTGTCGGCGAGGCTGCGGAGGGTTTGTTTCATGGCGGTCTATTGTCGCTTTTCAAACGACGATTGCACAACTTCAAATGAGCCTGTGTGGGGACGGGCGCCCTCGCCCGTCCGAGCCGAGCAAAGCTCGGCCCCCCCGCCGCCTGCAGCGTCCCCGACTCACGCTTAATCTTCGCCTTGCTTGATCCGGCTTGCGGAGTTCGGCCACCACACAAGCTAGTACAGCGGCGGTTCGCCCAGGGGTCTTGTCTTCCAGCGTCGATGCACCCAGAGCCACTGGTCGGGATAGCGTCGGATGACATCTTCGATGACGTGGGAGAACTTTGCCGTGTTGGCTACGATGTCGGCTTCATTGTCGCCCGTCCGAATTAACTCAACCGCAGGATCAAAGCGCAATATATATTTCCGCAGCTTCGCATCCCACACCGTAAAGCCGGGAACCACGGCGGCATCGGTGCGAAGAGCAATACGGGCGAGGCCGCTGGCCGTGCAGGCCGGAATCCCAAAGAAATCTACGAACACTCCTTGCGGCGGAGTCATGTTCGTATCCATGAGGATGCCGACGGTTTCGCCAGCGCGCATGGCCGACAGCAGGCCGCGAACGAAGTCATCTTTATCCACGGTGCGATTGCCATGCATGGTGCGATAGCGTTGCAGCAGGCCGTCGACATAGGGATTGTCGAGCGAGCGCATGACGATCGACAGCGGATGACCTTGCAGAGAATGCGCAAAGGCAGAGAGTTCCCAGGCTCCGATGTGCCCCGTGAGAAATAGAACGCCTTTGCCTCGGGCGTACGCGCGCTCGAAGTTTTCAAATCCTTCATAGACGACGATGCGGGAAACATTTTCGCGGGTGTAGCGAGGGAAGAGGCACACTTCGGCAAGCTGGCGTCCGAGAGAGATGAATTCTCCGCGAACGATGCGGCCCCGCTCACGCGCAGGCATTTGAGGGTAAGCAAGAGCGAGGTTGCGCAGGCCAACGCGACGCAACCGTCCATGCACAAAATAAATGGTGAGGCCGAATGAGATTCCAATGGCACGCGCCAATGGACGAGGAAGCATTCCCAGGAATTTTACCCAGGGCCAGACCAGAGCGTATTCAAGGCGTTCGCGCAATTTGTGTGGAGAGTGCGGTCGATCCACTTCCCGAGGCAATCAAATTTAAAATATTGCCATCCCGAGCGAAGCGAGGGACCTGCATTTTGGGTCGAATGGCAGATCCCTCGCTTCGCTCGGGATGACAATCTAATTTAAAACCTATCCAAGTCTATTTCGCCGCTTGCTGCGCCCACTTCGCCAGCACGCTTAAGAAAGGATACGCGGCCTTCGGCGGTTCGACTGCTCCGGTTAGGGACGCTTTGAACGGCACCATGTGTCCGTAGAAGTCGCGGGTGCTATTTCTATCCTGCTTGACTACGGCTCCCGAAAGCTCGAGCCCCGCGAAGAGGCCGCGGGAACGCGAGTAGGTCAAGACCTGGGCACGCATCTTCCAGTCGGTGTCGGCAGCGGCATGGCGTCCTACAGGCCCGGCGGCGGCGCTGGCGTCGGCGCCGAGTTTGAACTGACTCGATAGCAGGCTATCCATGCCGCCCTTATTCATGATGAGCATGATGAGGTCACTGGCCTGGCCGCCGATCTGCAATCCGAAACTGCCGCCGCTAATCGTAAAAAATGCGGGAGCGCTCCAGCCTTGCGGAGTTCGGCAACTGGCCACGCCTTTGCCATAGCGTCCGCCGAACATGAAGCCGCCGTTGAGGAGCGATGGCACCACGGCCACGCATTCCGCGTTGCCTAGAACTTCTTCGGGGATGCGCAGGTCGGGCGCGCTCTGAATGTCGGAAAGCACTCTGCCCGCGGCCTCAATCCGTCCGGCGGCCTTGGTGTCGTTGTCCGCATCTCTATCTTTATCTTTGGCATCCTGGGCGAAAAGAATCGATGTTTGCAAACACGTCAGCGAGCAAACGAGCAGAAGCAGAACGAAGGGTCGTCGCATTTTTACCTCTTCAATAAATTTTGGATTCCGTTGTCTCTGATTCTATTCGATGCGGGGTAAAGAGGGAGNNAGGGGGCACTGGGGAACAGGGGAGCACAGGGGAATATGAGACGGCGAAGAGGTAACGCGATGGAGAGCCGGGCGTCTCGCCCGGCTCTCCACTACACAAAGACGATGAAGAGTTTATAAATGACTTGCGGGAGGCTGAAAGAAATGTTTGGGGCAAAAAAATGCGGGGCTGAAATCGGCGACCCTAATCTCCGGCTCCAACCCCGTCTCCCAGGTTCTGTGGTAGGTGAAGCGAGTATGCGGCAGGTCGAAAAAGCCGACAAGATTACCAGGGTCACTGTACGAAAGTAACTGGGGGATGGGTTGATCGCTATCGGTTGTTGGTGTAAGCGCGATTTTACGTCAACAGTCGGCATAGTTTCCAATTTGCCGACCACTCGTCCAGAATCATCAAGCCCGGCGCCATGGAGGAGTGAGGAACATCACATCTTCTGGTGCGATTTCTGTGGAACCGCGTGCCAAATGCTAAGCTTTCGAATCAGGGATACAGAGCGTGCATACGCAGGCCACGATTCACTCGGCATCTCGGAGAGACGAACGGGAGGTGCGCGAAGCGCTTTTCGCTATGCGTCTCTCCTTGATTGTTGGTTTGGTAATGCTGATCGGCAAGACCACTGTCTATCTCATTACTCATTCCACCGCCATTTTTTCCGACGCGGCTGAGTCAGTTGTTCACGTGATTGCTGTCGGGTTTGCTTGGTTCAGTCTTCGGCTCAGCACAAGGTCAGCTTCCCCGCAATTCCTGTACGGTTACGAGCGGATTACTTTCTTCTCCGCCGGCTTTGAAGGCGCAATGATCGTGGTGGCCGCCATCGCGATTCTCTATGAATCGATACGGAAGTGGATGGCCGGGCTACAGTTGGAGCACGTGGGAGCAGGCGCAGCGCTGATCCTACTAGCTGGGATGCTCAATGCGGGTCTCGGCTATTACCTCCTGCGGGTCGGCCGGCGGACCAATTCACTGATCCTCGAAGCCGATGGCAAACACGTCTTGACTGATAGCTGGACCAGCTTTGGTGTTGTGGGAGGATTAGGGCTGGTGCTGTTGACTCACTGGAAACCCTTTGATCCGCTGGTGGCCATCGCGGTCGCCGCAAATATCCTCTGGTCTGGTGGACACCTGGTATGGCATTCGGCTGTCGGGTTGCTTGATTATTCTGATCCGAAAGCCGGCCGGAAAATTCGCGAGAAGCTGGATGTACTGTGCTCCGAACTGGCCATCCAATACCACGGTGTACGCTTCCGAACTACCGGGTATCGCCAGATCATCGAAGTACATTTGTTGTTCCCACGCCTGACATCGGTCAGTGCGGCGCATCGCCAGGCAACAATTCTGGAAGAACGCCTCACCGCCGAGTTGGGGATGCCGGCTGAAGTCACAACTCACCTGGAGTGCCTGGAAGACCATGCCGATGTCCACCGCGAACAA
>PLBX01000261.1 GCA_003135495.1 Acidobacteriaceae bacterium
ACGCGATCCAGTCCACAACGGCGTGGCCCTGCTGGCGAAATTCTTCGGGAGACATGTGAAAAGATTTATTGTCAGACATGAGATTCAGCTAGCAACTCGCCAATGAAGATTTACAGAATTGCAAACTACAAACGCCCGTAGAAAACGCGCGTGTTGTACTCAAATTCCACTTCGCCATCTTTGCCATAGTCGCGAACAATTCGCCGCAGATTTTCCATCATAGGCTCATGACTAGGATGTCCTTCGAGCGGCGCATAGGAAGAAGACAACAATCGCCCGGCACAGCCTTCATAATCGAAACGCTGGCTTGAATTGAACGAACACTCCGCAAATTCCGCGGGAGCGAAAAATTCATGGATCACATCTGTCGTACGCTCATGCCGCACTTCTTTATAGTCAGTGCCGTAGGTGAGCAGCAGCTCTTCATATTCGCGCAGGAATGCCGTGCTTCCAGTCCGCCGCTCATTCCATATCAGAACGCACCATCCTCCCGGCTTCAGAATGCGGACGAACTCGGCTCTGGCCCGAGGCAAGTCGAACCAGTGCGCCGCCTGTGCAGCGGTAACGAAGTCCACCGAAGCCGATTCGAGCGTCGTTCCCTCCGCCGTACCGGCAACTGCAACCATGCGCGCATAGGCTTTTAGCAACTGGATTCCCATCTCACGCATTTCTGCATTGGGTTCAACCGCGAATACATAATTTCCATTTTCCAGCAGAAGACGAGTAAATACTCCGGTTCCAAAAGCAATGTCAGCCACCGCATGCTTGGGCCGCAGTTCGCATTCGGTCCGCAATAAATCCAGGACCTCCGGCGGATATCCGGGACGATACCGAACGTAATTCTCTACCCGATCTGAAAATCGAACGGTTGCCGACTTAGTCATGACTACACAGTGTATCGCGGCAACAGACGACTGCCGCTGCACGGTACAATCTTCATTTCACGGCGGATCGCTTGTAATCATGTGTCGTGTGTCGAGCCCGCTTATGCGGTCCCAGCATAGTTTTCAACACAGTTCTCAACAAGGAGCTACATGAAATTCTTTTCGGCCCTGTTTCTTTTCTTTATTTTGATTGCTTCAACCCTGCAGGCATTTGATGAAGCCAGCA
This sequence comes from Acidobacteriaceae bacterium, assembly GCA_003135495.1. Taxonomy (GTDB): domain Bacteria; phylum Acidobacteriota; class Terriglobia; order Terriglobales; family Acidobacteriaceae; genus Acidiflorens. The sequence goes on from PLBX01000261.1 coordinate 1,111, forward strand.
AAGACGCTAACAAAGAGAATAATAATAATAACGACGGGAAAGCACATAAAGCGCAGCCGGGGGATGCGACGATCACCGGATTTCGCGATAGCGCCGCCGAACAGGCAGTCGAAAAAAAGTTCATGGCCGTTCCCGACCCCAAGCTGGCTGAAGAGCATCTCCGAATTCTGACGCAAGCCCCGCACATCGCCGGCTCGCCCGAGGACAAAGCCACCGCCGACTACGTAGCGAAGAAGTTCCGCGACGCTGGCCTGGAAACTGAAATTGTCGAGTACAAGGTCTGGCTGAACTATCCCGCCGAAATTAGCGTGGATATGATCGCACCCGCTGGAGTCGAGATGCACGGGCCGCATCGCGAGCACGTTGACGGCGATCCCTTTCAGGATGATCCGCGCGTGGTAACGCCATACAACGGCATGTCGCCTTCAGGTGACGCGGAAGCCGAAGTTGTGTACGCGAACTACGGCTCGCCGGCAGATTTTGACAAACTCAAGCAGCTGAATGTCGATGTGCGCGGCAAGATTGTCATTGTCCGCTACGGCGAGAATTTCCGCGGCGTAAAGGAGTTCGTCGCCCAGGAGCGTGGCGCAGCCGCAGTCATTATCTATTCCGACCCCAAAGATGATGGCTACTATCGCGGAGATCCCTATCCCAAAGGCCCTTGGCGCCCCGCCACCGGGGTTCAGCGCGGATCAGTCGGCTTCATGTTCCAGTTTCCCGGCGATCCGACCACGCCTGGAATTGCCTCGACTCCGAACCTGCCCGATTCGAAGCGTATTTCCCCATCCGAATCGGAGCAACTGCCAAAAATTCCCGTAACCTCGATCTCTTACGCCGATGCCTCGCCCATCCTCGAGCACCTCGGAGGCCCGGCCTCACCGCGCGAATGGCAGGGGGGATTGCCGTTTACGTATCACGTGGGCCCCGGTCCCGCGAAGGTAAAAATGCATCTCAAGCAGGACTATCAGTTCCGCACGATTTGGGACGTAATCGGTAAAATTCGGGGGAGCGCTGCTCCCGATGAGTGGGTGGTCGCGGGCAATCATCGCGACGCTTGGGTCTATGGAGCGGTCGATCCTAATAGTGGCACCGCCGCCATGCTCGAGTCGGTACACGGCTTAGGCGAACTGCTGAACTCCGGCTGGAAGCCGAAACGAACGATTGTGATTGGCAGCTGGGACGCTGAGGAGGAGGGTCTGATCGGTTCTACCGAATGGGGCGAAGACCATGCCCAGGATCTAAAGAATGCCGCTGCCTATTTCAACATGGACGTGGCGGTATCTGGCAAGAAATTCGGAGCTTCGGGCGTGCCCAGTCTCAAGGAATTTATTCGCGAGATTGCCAAGGCTGTGCCTTCTCCCGAAGGTGGAACCGTGTACGAAGCGTGGAAAAAGACGAGTCAGCCAAGCCCCGATAATCCGCGTCCACAGGAAACTAGCACCTTCCGCCCACCTCCTAACGCCGTGCACAACGATGTCCCGGTGGGGGATCTGGGGAGCGGTTCTGATTACACCGTATTCTTACAGCATCTTGGCGTCCCATCGACCGACATTAGTTCCAGCGGCGAATACGGCGTCTACCACTCCACTTTCGACGACTTTACCTGGTTCAAGAAATTCGGCGATCCNNCGCCTACCTGGATTCCGCCCAGAGTAAGAGCCGGGATCGCTTTGGAGATAAGAGCCCGGATTTCGCCTCTGCTGTAGCTGCTGCGCACCGGCTAGAAAAAGCAGGAACAAAAATGCTGTCCAAGCAGGCAAAAATGTCTGCGTCTCCCGAGCGCCTCAATGCGAAGCTGCGGGATGCGGAACGTGAGTTGTTGATTCCAGAGGGGTTACCAAATCGCCCCTGGTTCCACCACGCGATTTATGCTCCGGGGCAGTACACCGGATACGCAGCAGTCGTTATTCCGGGAGTGACCGAGGCGATTGATCGAGGTGATTTGAGCCGAATCGAACAACAGATTTCGGCGCTAGCTGCCGCCCTAAATCGTGCTGCTCAAGTATTGGAACAATGATCGTAGCCGTAACTGGGGTTTCAGGCATCAAACGCTCGGCCAATTTCTTGGGGTTAATGGCCAAAAGCTGACGCCGGGAGCCATCTGATTATGGCACTAGCAAGAATCATTACCCGCTCCGATAACTGCTCGCGCGAGTTAGCGCTTAGTCTGCTTGACCGCGGATACGCGGTTGAGATCGTTACTCCAGATGAAGTACCGGGTAACTTCGCCGATTTGGAGTTACGGGTGGAAGCGACGTCTTGTGAGCGGCTGACTGCGAGCGTGATCGCTCGGAACGGCGAGTACTCGGCAACACTCGATTTTGTGGGTCATTTGAAAGTGCCAACTTCAAATGCAGTGCTAACGCCACCACTCAAGGAAAGCCATCCATTGCAGGACGCCGTTGTTGGGAACGTACAAAATACGAAAACCGAAGACCTGCCAGTTGTGGCTTTAGGACTGTCGGCCGCGCTCCCGGCAATTGGAAATCCATCTACTCGCGAGCCCGATCTTGAGTTGGAGACGGTTGAGTCGAAGACGAACGAAGAGTGCGACAACTCTAACCACATCCTGCCTAGAGTTACGGAGCCTCTGCCGCAGCTTCCCGAGCAACTCCGGGACGGCTGTGCCTCGGAGTCGATTTTGTCGTCCTCAGTGTCATCGCCCGGGATAACTATCGCTGCCGTACCTGCGACTCCGCTTTATCTTGGGGNNCCGCCGATATCGAACCCTCGTCCGCCGATGTTGCATTCCCGTTCCAATACCAGAACTTAGATCGCGCCCCTGGAGCGTTGCGTACAATCGCTGTGACTTTGACCGCGATGGCATTGCTGCTGGCCCTGGTTGTCGGCGTGGGTCTTAGCCGAGCCCATAACTCTGCTTCGGCGAAAGCGGAAAGAATTTCGCCGCCACCTGTAGAAGCTGCGGCTGCCACCGGAGCTATCGCCCCAGAGAATGGAGAGCTAGTTATTGCTAAAACAAAAGTTGAACAAGGATCGCGGCAAAATGCGCCCCCTCCCGCGCCAGCTTCGAAGTCAGTAACGAATCCCGTCTCTGCCGCCACGCGGCAATCGAGCCCAACCGCCATGGCTCCAACATCGAATGCTCGGATTGCCACTTCCAAGGCGGGAGAAACCAAACTTCAAGACGATTACCTGATTGCCCGCGACACTGTCATCTATCTCGACCGCCCAGCCAGTAAAATTGATGCTTCCAAGAAAGCGCCGTCCAGCTCTCCCGTCCACGAGCATCGCAACGGAGAGATTGCGGAGAATTCGGTTACCCATCTCAACGGAGCTTCGACCAATGCCGTTCCGCCAGCGCCGAAATCGGTGAAGTAAGACTGACGTGTCGGTAATCGCTTGTGCACCGCTGCCAGCACATTGGTATGGCGGCTACGTTCGTACTTGAGTAGACTCATCGGCGATATACACTTCCTTAAATGAATGCTGCCATAAACGCGCAAGTGGCCATTAGCCGGCTGTTGCACGATCTGCCCTCGGCAGCCACCGCCACTTTCCTCGCGCTTTTCCCCATCGTCAACCCGTTGGGTGGTATCCCTTTATTCTTCAGCCTCACTGCAGGCTTTCCCGCAACAGAGCGTCATCGAACGGCATTGAAGACGGCTATGTATGTCGTCGCGATCCTGGTCGTGTTCATGCTCGTTGGCCGCTTCGTCCTGAACTTTTTTGGGATTTCACTGCCTGTCTTGAAAATCGCCGGCGGGCTCATTGTGGCAAACACTGCGTGGGGAATGGTCACCGGTTCTAGTCGGATGACGGTGGCCGAGAGCAGCGAGGCGCTTACCAAAGAAGATATTTCTCTAACACCGATGGCCATGCCGATGCTATCCGGTCCCGGCTCAATCGGCGTAGTCATGGGACTTGCCGCCCACGCCGATCACTTTCTTTCCTACTTGGGAATGGTGGTCGGAATCATTGCCCTGGGCCTGAGTGTCTACCTATTGCTGCGCCTCGGAGGTCCTTTCGTTAATCGGCTGGGACCGAGCGCGATGGGTGCGATCAACCGAATTTTCGGCTTCCTGATTCTTTCAATCGTCGTCCAGCTAGTCTGGAACGGCGTCGCTGACTTCCGAAAATAAAGATCAATATTTTATGGATGGAAACTCGGTCTTCTTCGGCGTAGTGGCGTTATTATGCTTACAAATGAATTCCAGCGCGTCGTGCGCGAATCAGATTATAATGTCGTTATAACGACAATTAAGAACAACAAAATCTTCTTGGGGAGGATCAATCGATGAAAAAGCTGATGGGTACGAGTAATGACGTCGCTTTGACCATTTTGCGGGTAGTGCTTGGGGTAGTCTTTTTGGCTCACGGCTCGCAAAAAATGCTGGGCCTATTTGGCGGCTTTGGTTTTCATGCCACCATGGGATTCTTCACCCACATGGGAATGCCCGCTCCCGTGGCCCTTTTGATCATTTGTACGGAGTTCTTTGGCGGACTAGGTTTAATCGTCGGATTGCTGACCCGCATCGCCTCTTTAGGAATCGCTGGGTTAATGATCGGCGCGATCTTCATGGTCCATCTACAAAATGGCTTCTTCATGAACTGGATGGGCACTCAGAAGGGCGAGGGTTTTGAATACCATCTGCTGGCGTTAGCCATAGCGGCGGCGCTGTTGTTGCGCGGAGCCGGGGCGTTCTCGCTAGATCGAACGCTGTCAAAGTGATCTCAGAATCGATGGAGCGGCGGGCGTCCTCGCCCGTCCACCCCCGCGATAAGCTTCGCTCAAAAGCAGTTTGATCTTTCCCTTCGAATGTTAGTTCCGCAGGGTCTTGCCGGTCTTGAGTGTGAACTGAATTCTTTCCTGCGTCTTTTTCTCGCCGCACAGCGACTTGAAAGCCTCGCGCTCCAGATCGAGCACGTACTGCTCGCTAATCGGAGTGCCTGGAGTAACATTTCCGCCGCACAGCACTTCGGCAATCTTTGTACCTAACTTCTTTTCGTGATCGCTGATGTAGCCGCCCTGACGCATTAAGTGCACTCCCAGCTTTAGGGCCGCCAGGATATTCTCGCCCGGAGCGGGAATGTCCGTTCGCATCACTGGAGGCTCATAGCCAGAGCCCACCAGTTCCAAGGTCCGTGCTTTGGCGTCAGAAAGAACACGCTCGCGATTCATGGTGATTCGATCCGAACTCGACAAAAAACCGAGCCCGCGCGCTTCATGCGCCGATGTTGCAACCTTGGCTGTCGCGATAGTCTCGAATGCCTTCTTCATCGCCTCCATCAGTTCTACTGATTCGCCGCGTCCATCTGGACGAATCGATGCGGCGCTGTCGACCGCGCGCAGCAGCATTTCCTTACACCCACCGCCGCCAGGAAGCAGACCCACTCCAACCTCAACTAATCCCATGTAAAGTTCGGCGTGCGGCTGCCGTGCTGCCGCATGCAGCGAAACTTCGCATCCGCCGCCCAGAGCAAGGCCGAAAGGCGCGCTCACCACCGGCTTTGGCGAAAATTTGATGGCCTGCGTCATGCCTTGAAACTGCCGGATCGCGAGATCAACATCGTCCCACTCCTCCTCCTGCACCGACATGAGCAACAGCATTAAGTTTGCGCCAACCGAGAAATTCTGCGCATCGTTGGAGATGACAAACGCGTCGAACCCATCGCCCACTCCACCCGGCTTCAGCGTCTGCAAAATCAGCGAAATTATATCCGCGCCAAGCGCATTCATCTTCGAATGAAACTCAATGCAGCCGACGCCATCGCCCAAGTCAACCAGCGAAGCTCCAGAATTTTTCTTAACGACTCCGTTGGATTTCTTAGCCACCTCAACCGACCAGACCCCCGCAGGAACCTCGACCGGCTTTAGATTGTCACTCGCGAGGTCAAAAAACGCCCGTCCCGACGGCGTCTTCGAATCGTCCGCATACCAAGACTTCTTGCCAGCGGCGAGAAGCTTCTCAACATTGGCCGCGACTGGATGCCCTTCTTTCTTCATGCGTGCAACGGTCGCCTCAACCCCAGCCGCGTCCCAAAGTTCGAACGGACCAAGCTCCCAATTGAAGCCAAGGCGCATGGCGCGATCGATCTCAACTACGGAATCTGAAATTTCAGGAATGCGATTGGCTGAATAGGTCCACAAGTCAGAGAGCGCGGCCCAAAGAAAAGTTCCAGCCTTATCGGCTTTCTGCGCCGCTCCGCCATCAAGCCCAAGCAGCATTCGCACTCGATCCCCAGGGTCATCTATATTCTTCGCTATATCCAGCGCAGCGAACTTCGGCTTCTGGCGCGGATGATATTCCAGAGTTTTCCAATCGAGTGCCATGCGCTCGTCTTCTTTGCCGTCCCCACTCATGATCTTTTTGTAGAAACCACCCTTGGTCTTATCGCCCAGCCATTTCCGTTCCATCATCTGTTGAAAAAAAGCGGGAATCTGCAGTTCGCTGCGCTCGTCGCGCACATTTTGCGTCATGTTCTTAACCACGTGCCCGAGAATGTCGAGGCCTACCAGATCGATCGTGCGAAACGTAGCTGAACGCGGCCAGCCCACCGCCTGTCCCGTGAGAGCGTCGATCTCTTCGATGCTCAGGTCCATTTCCTGCATCAGCCGCATCACGTTGAGCACTGAGAATGTGCCGATGCGATTCGCGATGAAGTTGGGAGTATCCTTCGCCAGCACCACGCCTTTACCAAGGTGCACGTCGCAGAAATTCGACACCGCCGCGATCAGCGCCGGGTC
>PLBX01000307.1 GCA_003135495.1 Acidobacteriaceae bacterium
CCGGTTGACGTGCAGGCTTTGAATGTCGATTTCGCGTGCGGCGGGGTGCTGAAGTGGCTTTGCGGAGGCCCAGGCGTCGCGTATTTATATGTTCGTCCCGACCTTGGCAAAAGGCTGGAGCCGAAACTGACGGGATGGTTTGCGGATGTCAATTCTTTTGAATTCGCAACCGGAGCGATCCGATACGCCGAGCCTCCGTTTCGATTTATGAACGGAACCACGCACATTGCTTCGATCGAGGCGGCGCGCCCGGGAGTGAAGATCATTCGTGAAGTGGGAATTGAGAAGATTCGTGAGAAATCGAAGCGGCAGACTCGCCGGCTGATCGAAATCGCGGATCAGCATGGGTGGCGCGTCAACTCCCCTCGGGATCCGGAGCGGCGCGGCGGAACTGTGTCTATCGATATGCCGGATTCGCAGCCAGTGAGCCGCGAACTTTTGTCGCGCGAGATTCTTGTCGACTGGCGGCCCAAGGCGGGGGTTCGCTTTTCGCCTCACTTTTACAATACTGACGACGAAGTAGAGGCAGCGCTCGCCGCGGTGGCTGACATTTTGAAAGGACGTGCTGTAATTGCGTAGTTCCCTGCCTTGCCGTCGCAAATCGTACAGACGCGCACACTATCTTTACGAGACTCTTCACGCGTGCGATAAGTAACTGTTACTTACTTCCGTAAGGCAGGGCCAGCTGTTTTCTCGTGTCGGCCTGCAACTCTCTTTCTATCCTTGAGTATCAGCCCAATCAGTCACTCATTGCTGTCTGAGGCGGTACCCAAAAGAACCGTGAGCGTCGCACGCTGGCATTTATTCCGATGAACTACCTGTCGATTCTGTCGCTGATTGCGATATCCGGAGGTTTGTACTTTTTCTTCATAGGCTTTCAACTGCTTGCGCGCAAACGCTTATTGCTGGCGACCCCTACGTCTCGAATTCGTAGCGCCGCCATGGGATTGGTAGAGGTGAATGGCATGGCGACGGGCCCGCATACGATTACGGCTCCGATCAGCGGCAAGCCTTGCTTCCTTTATCGCACAACCGCGTGGGAACAATGCGAAGGAAAAAAGCAGGAATGGGAGAAAGTGGCGGAAGAGATGCTGCATCTGCCCTTTTTCCTCGACGACACCACGGGCAAGCTTCTTATCGAACCCTTAGGAGCTGATCTCGATTTGCATCGTGATATTCGCGAAGAATATGGCGTATCGATTTTTTCTCTGATGGACAGCGTTCCTCCGCGCGTAAACGCTTTTCTTTCCCGGCACGGTGTGGCTCCGAACCGCGGTCTGCGCATTGAGGAATGCTCAATCAAGCCCGAGGATGCGCTTTTTATTGCAGGGACACTCACTGAGAATCCGGGGATTGAGGTGCGTCCCGTGAGCGCGAACAACGATTCACTTCACTCGTCATTACGCAGTACTGGATGCGATGGTGGGCGCACCGCTTCGGGCCAGTCGCCAGCACCCCAAGTCGTCAGACTCTATGGAGGCGCACCTGCTTCGAGCGCGCAGGGAATGAGCCAGCAGGCGAAGATTGTGGCTGCCTTAAATCGAGCTGGCATCACGAAACCGGAGGCATGGTCCGCCGCCGGATTACCGTATCGAGCTCTCGCCGTGGAAGAGAATTCCACAACGCTAGATGATGGCGCAGAGAACGTTTCAGAGCGTAGCGAGCTGCAGGGTTCCTCGTATCAGGATGCTTCCGATCAGGACCGGTCCGAAACAGTTGGGTTCGATCTTGCACCGTCTATCGTATTGATGAAAGGCGAGAATGATCCGACGTTCGTCATATCGTTCCGCAGCCAGAAGGAATTTGTCAGCGCGCTTGCCTGGAAGTCCGCCGGGATGATCTGGGGTGGGGCAGCTATCACATTGCTGGGTTTGTACATGCTAATGGCACAGAAGGGGTTGCTGTAGCCGTCAATCGATGGTAACTAACTCCTAAAGTACAATCCACGCCGTTAATTTAGAATCATTCCTTACTAAGATTGTTGCCCAGGATTCTTACTTAGAATGTCTGTTTCGAACGAAAGCGTGCGGATCGGAATACTCGGCGATTTCAATTCCGAGTTTCGCTCTCACCATGCGACTAACGATTCGCTACAGCACTCGGCGCGAAAGCTCCAGCTGAAAGTGGAGTCGAGCTGGATTCCTACGCCTTCGCTTCTGAAGCCAGACGCCGCAAAGACTCTCGATTCTTTTGATGGCTTCTGGGCCTCAGCGGGCAGCCCGTACAAGAGCTTCGACGGCATGCTGGCAGGTATCGAGTTCGCCCGCGTTCACAACCGGCCATTTCTTGCGACCTGCGGAGGCTTCCAATACACACTCATCGAATGCGCAAGGAATGTGCTCGGAATTCCAGATGCCACGACGGCGGAAGAGGATCCGAAGGCGAAGAATATCGTCATCTATCCAGTCGCCTGCGCCGTTCCGAATCGAGATCCGAAAGCACCGAAGCTCTCAGGAAAGGTGAATGACATTCGTCTTCGCCCGGGCTCGTATCTGGCCGCGTATTACGGAAAGGAAACGATCTCAGAGGAATTTTTCTGCAACTACGAGATGAATCCGGAGTTTGAATGGATGGCGATGGAGGCGGGCTTCCCGATTGTTGCCCGGGGAGCGAACGAAGAGTGCCGGGCCATCGAATCTCCAGCACACCTGTTTTTCGTGGCTACGCTTTTCCAACCGCAACTTTCGTCGGAGCAGGACAAACCGCACCCGCTAATCACGGCATTCGTGCAACACGTGGCGGACTTTCGGCGTAAGCGACTCGATGACTCGATCCTTACGTGAACCTCCTCCGCGCCGACGACGTCATTCGCGATTTGTACAATGTGATTTGTACAATGTGATTTGTACNNTTGTACAATGTGATTTGTACAATCGATACTCAGGCAGCGCTTTTATCCGGCCGATCGATCGTATCGGGTAAATCTTCGACATCGATGTCTTCGGTTGAATCAAGACGCGCTTCGCCGTTCCCTTGACCTTCTAACTCATCCGATCCATCGATCGGAGGCAGATCGTCTGGCCTTCCGTATTCGAGGTGAGTGTGGACGGGCCGCTCCGGATGATTGGCGGCATCTTCTATACCATCGACTATGCCGGCTTCGAGCGCCTGGTCGCTATCGGCAAGTTCCTGGACGCTCTCATCGGCAGCGTCCGCAATCGAGGATAGCTGCTGGCTGTCACCGGACTGTCCGGCGCTGTCGGGTCCAACTTGTCCGGGATCGTTTCCCAATTCGTCTGGCTGCGCCTGCTCGTCGCCACGCGGTCTTTTTACCATGATGCCCTCCAATATTTGTCGTTCCTAAAATTGTAGTTCGGAAANNCGTGGACGGCGCATCCAATTGCTTGCCTGTTATCCCAATTCCATGAGGTCTAGCTTGAGAATTTCCACACTTTTCGCTTTCGTGCTTTTATTTTGCGCGCTTACGGCTGCTTATGGCCAGGACACCCCTTCTGACGCGACCACGCTGACCGCAAATCCGGTCTACCAAAAGAGTTGCGCCAAATGCCATGGCAAAACAGGCGAAGGGCGGCACTTTGGAGGTCCGTCGCTGGTTTCTGAAAAGGTTGCCGCCACTTCCGCTGATGATTTGCGCAATATCATCAACAACGGAAAGGGGCGCATGCCGAAATACGCTGGGAAGCTGACTCCGGAAGAAATTAATCGTTTGATTCTGCAAATCAAAGCGGCGAAAACGAAACAGTAATCACGGGAATCAAAAGCGGCGAACTTTCGGCGGCGGGCGTTGCCTTTGGCCTTGGCCCGCGACCGGCTGGCACGTTACACTCTCGTGCGTGAACCCAGCTTCCCGCCTGGCATGGATTGATTGGATGCGCGGCCTCGCTTGCATCCTGATGTTTCAAACGCACTGTTACGACGCCTGGCTCGGCGGCGCGGCGCGCAATACCCGGTTCTTGAAAGGCTCTCAAATACTGGGAACGCTGCCGGCCCCAATCTTTCTTTTTCTGGCCGGAGTCTCGTTTGCGCTGGTCACCAATAAACTCATTCGCAAGAATGTTAGTCCGGGCGAAATCACTCGCATTATGCTGCGGCGGGGGGCGGAGATCTTTGCGTTCGGATTGCTTTTTCGTTTGCAGGAATTTCTTATTGCCTGGGGATGGGCTCCGTGGTCTGACTTGCTCCGCGTGGATGTTCTAAACATCATTGGCCTGTCCATGATTCTGATGGCGCTATTTTGTGGCGCTGTCTTGAAGCTTGGCGCAAATAGGAACGATTCGGCTCGGCGCTTGGGGACGGGTCCGGCGTATCAGGAAGCGCCGTTGGATCAGGGAGTGGCTGTGGGCGATTCGTATCAGGGTATGCCTTCAGGCATACCAACCAGAGCCACGAGCAATTCCGGCTTCAGCCGCTGGGGCTACCTGGTCGCGGCTTCCGTCGGCATCGTGATCTTATTCGCCTTACTAACTCCGCCGCTCTACACGAACTGGCGTCCCACCTGGCTGCCTTGGCCGATTGAGTCGTATATCGACGGATGCCACAACCTCGGCTCTCCCCAGCCTTGGCTTTTCCCGTTGTTCCCATGGGCTGCCTTCGCCTTTGCTGGGCTCGCTGCTGGGTTCATTTTGTTCAGCGATGGTCGATTTAACAATCAATTGTCAAAAGATAAGCCCCACGACCAGAGTGCGAGAATACTAACTCTCTTCGGAATTATCGGGGTTGTAGCAATCATCGCCGCCTATGGACTCGATCAATCTTCATTCCAGCTTTACTCAACTTACGATTACTGGCACACAAGCCCAAACTTTTTAATGATGCGAGTTGGCCTGTTGTTAGTAATTGCGTTCGCGAGTTATGCCTGGTGCCGATGGGGATTGGCGACTCGTGGATTCAGTCCGCTAATACAACTGGGGCAAACGTCTCTGCTCGTTTACTGGGTTCACATCGAATTCGTCTACGGACGCTTTTCTCTGCTCCCGAAGCGCGCGGAATCGATTTTGGGCGCAACTCGAGGATTGCTGGAAATCTTCTTTTTTATGCTGATTCTGTCGCTGATCCGCACGAAGATTGACTGGAAGAAAATTGACTGGAAGAAGAAGATGATGGGGTGGAAAAAAGTAAGCGGGGGGATTCAGCCCGCGTAGGCACATGGAGCGACGGGCGTCCCCGCCCGTCCAGTCGCGACCTTTGCCATGCTTAGCTAATGAGGTTTAGTTTTTGACCGTCATAGCGTCCGAGTCCACGGCCTTCTTCCCAGTAACTCCTTCGAGTCCCGCCAGCACTCCTCGATAATCGTTTTTATCGCACTGCATGGCAAAACCGCCCTTCTTGTCGCCATCCGCCCAAGTCACGCCAACAAAGTGCTTTTTTGATTTGGTGAGAGCCATAAGCGCGCCAACTCCAAGGGAAATTACAGCTAGGCCAATAGCGGCGCCGACACGACGATGGACATCCTGACCATAGCTAATCTCAGTAACCGCGGAAGTCGGAATCGTTATGACTTCGCCCTTATCTTTAACCAATTTTATCTGGTTTGAATCGATGAACAACTTCATTCCGGTCCCAGCTTTTGCATTAGGAATTGAACCGCCATCGTAAGTGACTTTATAGGAATTGTCACTAGCCGCAAGCGTGAGAGGAAGGACGAGACTAAGAAGAATCACAAGACTTTTGTTCATATTTCTCCTTATCCGTAAAAAACAGTGGGAACAAAGCAGGCCGGATACATTCCTACAGCACACACTAACTAGGACCGGAAGAACGGACTCATACTACAGTACAACTAATAATAAAAGTAGTATCCAAATGGAGACTTATTGACGTGGAGAAATTCGAGGCTAACTTCTCCACGCCCACATCTGGCTAATGACATTTGCGGTCACGTTAAGNNTTCGTAGTAACAACGCCGGACGCCTATCTCTGCTGACGACGAGGTATCGGGGACGCGGTGCAGTAACTCGACTAGCTTCCTGGCAAACTGTTCGTGAGCGGCGAACGAATGACGCGCAGGTTGGTTGCCGCTATTCAGATCCTCGGCGTTCGGATCATGGCAGGCCTCGACAAATACGACATCCACATAAGTAGCGAATTTGTATTTCGCTTCGTAGATCTCTTCCTCGAGGCTGAGTTCCTCTGTTGACCAGGCATCGCANNACATCGACATAGGCGAGTTTGCCGGATGGATCTTTCCATGGAAAATCCAGCACGGGATCTTCGTCCCCGAGTTCGATCGAGAAATCAGCATCCATTAGAAACTCAGCCTTGAAAGCTTAACCATAAAAGTTAACTCTCTGAAAACTCAGCCTTGAAACTTACGCAGAAAGTTCACGATTTCCTGCTCAGCCCAATAACCGTCATCATTACCATCCTTGAAATAGGCGTCGCCCGCATCGCCAGCGTTAGCCTTCGAAGAATGTTTTGGAGGTTCTCCTACGAACGCGCAATGACCTCCGTCGTCTGTTTCGACAAAAGTGATGTTCGGGTTTGATGCGATCTTTCGACGCGTTTCTGCGGTGAGCCGCACGAACGGATCGTTCGCGGCATAAATAATCATGGTTGGCACTGCTATTTGCTGCAACCCGTGCGCGGCTGAGGCGCGATTGTAGTAATCGTCTACGCCTGTGAACCCGCAATAATACGCGGTTATTTTGTGGTCAAACTCACGCAGGCTGCGGATACCTTTGAGCCGGCTAACATCGAATTGTCCGGGAAAGAGATTCGCCTTTTGAAGCATGCGCCGGCGAAGCGCCCACAAGAAATATTTTTCGTAGATGCGATTGCCGCGTTGGTGCAGAGCGTCTGATGAAGTCGCTAAATCGATTGCGGGGCACACGGCGACAACGGCGCGAAACTCGCGCGGACCATTGATTGCCCACTCGCCGGCAAGCTTGAGGACGATGTTGCCACCCATGGAAAAGCCGGCCAACGCCAGGCGCGTTACGGCATCGCGGTCGATAACGTTGTGGGCCACGGCGGCAACGTCGTTCGACAGACCGGAGTGATAGAGCACCGGGGCGAGCGCGTCCGTGCCGCCGCAATTGCGCTGGTTGTAGCGGATGACGTTCATTCCCGCGGCCAAGGCCTTCTCTGTGACTCCGAGCATGTATTGCGAATCGCTAGAGCCTTCCAGTCCGTGCACAATAATTACAGTGAGAGCCTGGGCTCGATCGGCCTGCCAGTGACAGTGGCATAGAACACGAACGCCGGGCTCCACGTCGACGAACCGCTCTTCCGGCTCTGGCAGCCGGAACCGGCGGCCGATTAGAAAGCTGGCGATAGTTTGCACGTGGCCGCCACGCAACCAGCGACGCGGGGTGAAGGGACGCGGCTTGTCGATTGCCTGTCTAGCTTTGTTTGCTGGCGAGTGGTCTTCTGGCGTTTGCGAATCATCCACACTTTGATTTTAAATAGAAGAGAGTCGTTTTCTGTGCGGAGTTTTTCATCATGCCGATTTTTGAATATGTTTGTAAGGGATGCCAGCACGAATTTGAGGCCTTGATATTTGGTCAGCAGAAGGCCGAGTGTCCGAAGTGCAAGAGTAAGAAATTAGAGCTGCAGCTCTCCGTTTTCGCGGTATCGGCAAAAAGCGGCGGTTCCGGGCCAAGCGCAATGCCCAGCGGAGGCTGCGGATCGTGCGGGGATCCTCGTGGGCCGGGCGCTTGCTCGATGGAGGATCTCGACTAAATCCAGCCGCTTATCATTGGTGCAGCAGCAATCCCTCAGCGGCTAAAGCCGGTCTACAGAAAAGATATATCGCAGCGGTAAACCGCTGCGCCACCCAAAAACAAATCAGCGGACGAGCTTTCAGCAGAGGGTTAGGGTTCCATCAGCCCGCGCGAGGCAACGCCGATATTGTCGCGGGTGGAATTCTTGACCATGTACATCATCTCGTCAGCCTGGCGAATGATTTCCTGCGGAGTCTGCGCATCGTTCGGGAAAGTGGCAAGGCCCATGCTCGCGCGCAATGTGAGCTTCAAGCCCATTTCAGAGCAGAAGGCTCCGTTTCGCAAAGAGTCGCGCAACCGCGACGCAACCACTACTGCTTGGTCTTTGCTGGTTTGCGGCAGTAGCACCACGAATTCATCCCCGCCGTAACGAAAGGCAAAATCAATCAACCGAAGCTGCGCTTTGATCAGGTATCCGACTTCGGCCAACAGGCGGCTTCCCACCAGATGCCCGTGCGTGTCATTCACCTTCTTGAAGNNTTGAAATGATCGAGGTCGATGAAGATCACGCTGAACTGATAGCCAAAGCGCGCCGACCGATAAACCTCGGTCTCAAGCGTCTTGTGCAGATGCCGCGCGTTGAACAGACCCGTGCAATCGTCGGTGATGGTCAGTTCCTGAATTTTTTCGACGGCCTTGGCGTTCTCGATCGAAATCGCAGCGTAATCACACAAAGCTTGCAGAAAAAAAAGTTCCTGTTCGGTTAGCCCCACGTTGGCATTGACCAACTGAATGACGCCGAGCACACGGTGTTTCGAGCGCAAAGGAACGCAGATCACGGATCGGGTTTGCAGACGCGTCATCTCGTCCAGGCGGGACGAAAAACGAGCGTCGTTCTGCACGTCAGGAACGATCAAGGCCTGGCCGTGCTTGGCCACCCAACCAGCAATTCCCTCGCCCACCTTGAGTCGAGCTTTCGACAGCACCTCGGCAGCCGCGCCTACGGCAATCGCAAAATAGAGCTCGTCCTTTTCCTCATCCACCATAAGCAGCGACCATGTATCAGGACGGAAATACTCCGCCATCTTTTCCATGATGGTTTGCAGGATCGAATCAAGGTTGAGCGACGAGGTCAGCGCCTTCGCGACATCATGGAAGATGGTCAGCTCTTGCGACAGACGAATTGGGGACGTACCCGCTGCCTCTGACATCAACTCCTCGTTCATGGTGGTCTGGATAGAAAATTATAGGTTTGGTGGCACATTCCGAGCAACGAACGACGGTAACCAGAACCAATCCAGCCAACTGATTCCGAGGTTGGGCCGCCAATCGCGCCTTCCGCGCCCGCTTCATCTAAGGGATTGCCCTACAGCGGATGCCCTAATGAAACAGTGGATCTTTCGAATTATGGCCTGAATCCCCTGTCCGTGGCCGCAACCTAATGCATAGGGGCATCATCCCATACCTGTTGTTATCCCCGGCGCAAGCAAATCGGCAGTAAGCAATCAGCAGTAAGCAATCAAAGGATCTTAACAGTGACTCGGCATAATGCATTCGCAACGTCGATGGTGTTGGCACTAGCCATTGTTCCTATCCTGTCCGCGAAATCGGCGTCCGCCACAACTTATCAGCTCTCCGTAACGCTGGCTGGCACTTCCAGCGGCACGGTGGTGAGCACTCCAGCGGGCATTAGCTGCGGTTCTACGTGCAGCGCTTCATTCGCCGCCGGGACGGTTGTGACCCTAAAAGCTACTGCAAAAACGGGGGCGTTCTTTGCGGGATGGTCCGGCGCCTGCAAGGGCATTGGCAACTGCAAGCTGACCATGAATTCGAACCTGTCCGCCACTGCAACCTTCAATGTGAGCCAGACCGTGAAGGTGCTCAATCACATTATTTTTATAGCGCAGGAGAATCGCTCGCTTGATCATTACTTCGGCGCGTTGCGCGCCTATTGGCGTTTAAATAAATTCTCCGACATTTCGTTCGATGGCCTACCGCAGTTCAATCCCACTTCAGGAGCGGCTCCACTCTACGGACCGGCTCCTAGCAATCCGGGTTGCGATCCCGCCTATCCGGTGCCGGATGACTGCACCGTGGATAGTTCGAGTCCACAAATCACTTCCTACCACCTGATCACGCAATGCGTCGAGAATCCCAGTCCCTCGTGGAATGAAAGCCATGCTGACTGGAATCGCGCCGATCCGCTTTTGGCCACGCCAACTCTTGATGGGTATGTATGGACGGCAGGCCACGACTCTCGCAACATGAGCCCACGCTTCTACGACACTGACGGCAAACGGGTCATGGGTTACTACGACTGGACCGACTTGAATTATTACTACTTCATGGCATCCGAGTTTGCCACTTCTGACCGATGGTTTTCACCAGTGATGAGCCGCACCGGTCCAAACCGCGAATATCTGATCTCCAGCACCTCCCAGGGCGACGCCTATCCCCTGGGTTCGGACAGCCAGGATCAGTCTCTGCTTACCGCCACAACAATCTTCCAGGAACTGGAGGCGGCCGGTATCAGCTGGAAGATTTATGTGAACACGCAAAATACCGCTTGCGCTTCTAACCCCACGCCGCAATGCCTTCTGACCTTGAGCTACGTGGAAAATTTTCAGTGGGGACAGACAATCCCGTCCACTTACCCACAGAACATCACCACCATGACGCAGTACTTCAACGACCTGAAAAACGACACATTGCCGCAGGTTGCGATCATTGAACCAGCCTCGGCTGCCGGACTAGACGAACACGGCTCGGATTCCGATCAATATCCCATCAACATACAACTGGGCGCGAAGTACGTCTCATCGCTGATCGATGCGTTAATGACGAGTACTTCCTGGAAGGATTCCGCGTTTATCCTAACTTTCGACGAGTTCGGCGGTTTCTACGATCACGTCGCCCCGAAGCCAGCCCAAAGCCCCGACGGCATTAGTCCTCAAGATTTGATGACCAACGACATTTGCACCCAAGGGACCGGCCCCACCTGCAACTTTACCTACACCGGCTACCGCGTGCCGATGATCGTAGTTTCACCTTACGCCAAGAAGCACTTCGTTTCTCACACCGTACGAGACATGACAGCGATCTTGAAATTGATAGAAGAGAGATTTCAGTTGACTCCATTAACTAAACGCGATGCGGCGCAGAAAAGTATGGACGAATTTTTCAACTTTAATACTCCGCCATGGGTTACACCTCCAACGCCGCCAGTTCAGAACACGAGTGGTCCCTGCTACCTGAATTCGCTTCCATGACGAAAGGACACGGCCTAGACCAATCTTCTGTCAACTTAGGTTCCGGCAGAGTAGAATTTTCTTGCCGGAACCGCATGCAGGAGACTGGGTTTGCCCTCCTTTGGCCAAAAACTGAAGCTCGAGCGCGAGCAGCGTAAGATCTCGCTGGAAGATATTTCTGTCTCCACTAAGATAGGCATCCGGATGTTGCGGGCACTCGAAGAGGATAATTTCGAGCAATTACCCGGGGGGATATTCAATAAAGGATTTGTACGCGCCTACGCGCGGGTTCTGGGCCTTGATGAAGAACAAACGGTAGCCGATTACATGCAGGCGTCCGGCGGCGCTGTAATTGCTTCAGTGGGCGAGCTCGAAACCGACGTCGCAAGAACTAATGCGGTAAAAACGGGCGGAAAATTTCATCGCGATGACGCTCACGTGGACGGCGAAGAAGAAGACTCCCGCAGCATAGCAGCCGCTGCGGCGAGGCGAGGGCAGCAGATCCCGTGGGGAATATTTGCGGGTCTTTTGCTGATAACAGCGCTAACCCTTTCGTTGTGGAGTCGCTACGAACGGCAAAGCGCGAGGCGATCGACAAGCGCAAATTCTTCGGCGAGCGAGTCTTCCCCGCCAGCGCCGCAATCGTCAACTCAAACACCAGAAAATGCTGCTAATGCCGCCGTTCCTGCTTCCACTTCGGCCTCCAACGCGCAGTTAGGGCAAACGTCGGGTAAGGATCGCGCCATTGCTCCTTCGGGTCAAGTCGCGCCGCGATCTGGCTCTGGGCCGTCCTCCACCTCGGGCGTCAACTCTGGTCCGGCCAAGAGTGCCCCTGCTGGGGCCGCCGTTGCGGGCGAGTTCTCGCTGGTCGTACGAGCCAGGGAAGAATCATGGATCACGATCACGTCGGACGGCACCACCGTTGCCTCTGAGCTTTTAGCGGCCGGTAGCGAGCGCAAAGTGCAGGGTCGCCAGCAAATTACCGTCAAAGCCGGAAACGCTGGGGGCGTCGAGTTCCAGTTTAATGGAAAGAAGGTCGATGCGGGTGGACAGTACGGAGAAGTGAAAACCCTTACTTTCGGACCTCAAGGATTGATCTAGGAACTCCGTCGGCCTTCTGTCTTCTTCAAACTTGTTCTTTATTTTCTGCCGCTTACGCCCGCTGGGATGCCGTTCACTGTTCGCGGCTCGCCACTCGCTGCCAACACGTCCCTGAACCCCCAATTCCGTTGCTTTTGGTGGGCAAACTCTGATACCGTTTTCATGATAGCCGTACTCCCGGGTTGGAACGTGCCGGGCTGCATTTGCCTCCCCTTTTGACGGAAGTAAAGGCTCAAAGTCATCCTTTAGGAGAAAACCCGCTTGCCAGCAAAGAATCGTTTTCTGTTTACGTCAGAGTCCGTAACCGAAGGACATCCCGACAAAATTGCCGACCAGATTTCGGATGCCATACTTGACGCTTGCCTTCGTGACGATCCGAACAGCCGCGTCGCCTGCGAAACTTTGACCTGTACCGGCTTGGTTGTGATCGCCGGGGAAATTACTACCAAGGCCTACGTTGATTTTCAGAACCTGGTGCGCGGCGTTGTGCAGTCGATCGGCTATGACAATGCCGTATACGGCTTCGACTCCAACACCTGCGCCGTGATTTCCAGCATTAACAAGCAGTCGGGCGATATCGCCATGGGTGTGGATACGGGTGGCGCGGGCGACCAAGGCATGATGTTTGGCTTCGCGTGCAACGAAACTCCCGAACTGATGCCGATGCCGATTTCGTTAGCCCATAAGCTTACCCAGAAACTTTCTGAAGTTCGCAAGAATGGGACCTGCCCTTACCTCCGTCCCGATGGAAAATCCCAGGTCACAGTCGAATACGACGCACAGCATAAAGTGAAACGCGTGGATGCGGTCGTTGTTTCCACCC
Organism: Acidobacteriaceae bacterium; assembly: GCA_003135495.1. Taxonomy (GTDB): domain Bacteria; phylum Acidobacteriota; class Terriglobia; order Terriglobales; family Acidobacteriaceae; genus Acidiflorens. The sequence continues at coordinate 12,795 of PLBX01000307.1, forward strand.
AGCATTCCGAAAGTGTCGGCAACGACGAACTGCGCGCCGATATTTTGAAGCATGTCATCCAGGCCGTAATTCCAGCTCACCTCCTCGATGAGGACACGAAATACCACATCAATCCCACTGGACGTTTTGTCATCGGCGGCCCCATGGGCGATTCCGGGCTAACTGGGCGCAAGATCATCGTCGATACTTATGGCGGTATGGGCCGTCACGGCGGCGGCGC
>PLBX01000272.1 GCA_003135495.1 Acidobacteriaceae bacterium
TTGTGGATCATCGATCAACATGTCGCCCACGAGCGTGTACTGTTCGAACGGGTGCTTCGGCAACGCTCAGCGCAGCAGGTCGAAAGCCAGCGATTACTTATGCCGCTGATCATCGAATTGACGCCAGCGCAGCAAGCCATCTTCAGCGACATTGCGGAAGAACTCGCGCGAAATGGTTTCGAAGCGGAGCCTTTTGGAGCGCGCAGCGTGGCGGTAAAAATCGCTCCCGCGGGCGTTGACGCGGCGCAAATCGAGCACATGATGAATGAGATCTTCGAACAACTGACGCGGGAAGATCAGGCCCTCAATCTGGACGCCGTGCGCACCCGCATCGCAGCCTCAATCGCGTGCCACGCGGCCATCAAAGTCAATATGCCGCTTGAACAAAATAAAATGGAGTGGCTGCTCGCGGANNAAAGTGAACATGCCGCTCGACCAGCAAAAAATGGAGTGGCTGCTCGCGGAACTCGCCAAAACGGAACATCCGATGACGTGTCCGCATGGCAGGCCGGTGGTGCTGCGCTATTCCATGCAGGACATTCAGAAAGCATTCAAGCGAATTTAGCTTCGAGGTGCGAGCTGTGAGCCTCGAGCTGCGAGCAATCTAAGTTCGGACCAGGACGAGCGCCTAGGGCTCGTGTTCCGCCGATGAGACAGCGTGCGCTAATCCGCAATCTGTGTGTTCTAATTTAATCATGACTGACTTGGAGCTCCTGGAAGCTCGCGCGCATAAGTGGCACCTTGACGGTCAGCCTGTGCGTACCCTTGATGACGCGCGCGTGTTTCTCGAGTCGGTGGGATTCTGCCTGATGTATCCGACGCGGCCTGCGATTCTAGCTCCCACCTTTATAGGAGCCTGGGTTGGTGCGGATGACAAGTTACCGGCGCGACAGCACGCTTACGCTGACCCTCGGGCAACAGAGGCGACCGAACTGATGGTGCGCGCGCTTCGCGAGAAGTCAGCTTACGAGGCGCCATTGATCGACGAAAACAATGCATTTCTGCTGGCGGCCTCGGTGTTTCCTTACTTCTATTCGCTGGTTGGCGAGCGCAACCCGAAACAGCCGCCGGCATCTGGTCCGCGATCTCCGTATTCTCCACTCGCGTGTGACGCTTTCGAAATCATCCGTCGAAGTGGGCCCATTTCAAAAACCAAGCTTGGCGAAATGCTCGGCGGCTCGGTATCCAACGCTGGCCTTGATCGCGCGTTGAGCGAACTATGGGCCAAGCTCCGCATTACTCGCGTGGATTACACCGCGGCCGAAGGTTCGGTGTGGGACGAGTTGTCGCGATGGGCGCCCGAAGTGGTCCGGGAAGGCGTCGGAATTTCCATGCCCGAAGCGCTTTCCGGTTTGGTTTCTAAATATCTGGAATGTGTGGTCGCGGTCGATGAAGCGGACGTTGAAACTTTCTTCGCGAACTTCGTTGCCCGCACCAGAGTGAGAGAAGCAATCCATGCCCTGCTATCGGCCCGCGAATTGAGCTTCATCCACGTGGGAAGTAAATCGCTGTTGCAAGTAACGCCGCCGAAACAGGTATACATTCCAAAGCCGCGCCCACAGCGCGTGAGCTAGAACCCTCCAAATCACTTCATGCGCCTTCTTTGCCTGTGCTTCTCTGTATTTTTGTGCTCAAGGTCTGATACGCTCCGTGTACAATGCTCACTTCGCCATGCACTCAGCCCGTGTCCTCGAGCCAATGAACGATTCGTCCCAGCGAAAACTTATTATTGCTATTGATGGCCCTGCTGGGGCCGGCAAGAGCACCATCGCCTCCCGCCTAGCACGTAAACTCGGCTACGTGAATTTAGAGAGCGGAGCAATGTATCGCGCGCTGGCGCTGAAGGCCATCGAGTGGGACGCGTCATTTGATGATGAAGATACGCTGCTAAAGATGGCTCAGAATTCGCAGATCACGTTGGAACGCTCGATTGGTGGCAACCGCGTTTTGCTGAATGGAAAAGATATTTCGGCGCGAATTCGTGAACGCGATGTAACCGAGGGAGCGTCTCGCGTGTCCGTCCATCCGAAGATACGGGAGTGGATGGTGGCGCGGCAGCGCGAGATGGGCGTCGGCGGAGGAGTTGTGATGGAGGGCCGCGATATCGGCACAAAGGTTTTTCCCGACGCTGATCTAAAGATTTTTCTCGATGCCGACCCCGTAATTCGCGAGCAGCGACGACTCGACCAGCAGAAAGTAAAAGGCGCCTCCGCACAAGCCATGGCTGCGGAACTTCGCGAGCGCGACCAACGCGACCGAACGCGCACCGCTTCTCCGCTGGCCGCAGCCGAAGATGCGGTAGTGCTCGACTCTACAACGATGAGCGAAGAGGAAGTGCTGAATCGAATTGCGGAGTTAGTAGACCGACGGCTGGCGGCAAGAAGCTAGCGCCTTTCCTAAGCGAGACGTGCGATTCGCAAAAGCGTACGCCCGGATCATTAGCTTCATCCCTGCTACTTCTTGACTATTCCAATTCCTAGCTCTTGCAACTGTCCCTCCGCAACTGGCGTCGGAGCCTCCATCATCAGATCCTTGGCAGCTGCGGTTTTGGGGAAGGGAATCACTTCTCGCAAACTTTCCGCTCCAGCTAAAATCATCACGATGCGATCGAGGCCGAGTGCGATTCCGCCATGCGGCGGCGTACCGTATTCGAGCGCTTCCAGAAAAAATCCAAAGCGCGAACGCGCCTCCGCTTCGGTCATGCCGAGGGCATGAAAAATTCTGCTCTGCACATCCTGGCGGTGAATACGAATCGATCCCGATCCCAATTCCGTTCCGTTCAACACGACGTCATAGGCCAACGCCCGCACCATGGCGGGGTCGCTTTCCAGTTTGTCCATATCTTCGTCGTGCGGCGAAGTGAAAGGATGATGCGCAGCCATCCAGCGATTTTCGCCTTCATCGTATTCAAACATGGGAAAGTTCGTGACCCACAGAAAGCGGAAGTCGCCCTTCTGGAAAAGTTTGTGGCGATCGGAATATTTCTGTGCCAGTGCGACCCGCAACAATCCCGCGGACGCATAGATTGAGAGTTCCGATGGCGTAACCTTGCGCTTGCTGGCGGGGTGTGCGTCGCCAATAGCCGATTGCGCCGAACCGACCACCAAGACGATAAGGTCGTCGGTCGCCGCACCCGTCTTCGTCCGCACTTTCGCGCCAGCCTCCGGGAACTTTGTTTCGATACGCTTGAAATCCTCAAACACTCGCGCTCCGCCTTTTGAAACAAACAGCGGCTTGATATCGTCACGCTCTTTGCGCGAGAGTTCGCCGACGTGCGGGATGCGAAGCGCAATTACGGGCAAGTCTTTATTGATCGCCAGTTGCTCCAGATCGGCGGTGGCAAAACAATCTGCAACATCGGTAAATGCAGGGACCCTTAGGTCTGGCTTGTCGATGCCGTACTGACGGATGGCATCGTCAAAGTCCATACGCGGAAAAGGCGTCTTGATCTCATGGCCAGCGGCCTTGAATGCAGCAGTCAAGAAACTTTCTACCGTCTCCCAAACTCGTTCCGGCTGCGGATAACTCATCTCGAGATCGATTTGAGTGAACTCTGGCTGGCGGTCAGCGCGCAGATCTTCGTCGCGGAAGCAACGCACGATTTGGAAGTATTTGTCGAAGCCAGAAATCATTAATATCTGCTTGAAGAGTTGCGGCGACTGCGGCAGCGCGTAGAAAGAACCNNAGATTTTCGCGAATCGCAAGCGCCACCTTGTGTCGCAATTCGATATTGAACTGCATGGCGTCACGCCGCAGATCGATATAACGATACTTCAAACGCATCTCTTCATTCGCCAGCACCGTGTCGGACGGCAAGAAGGGTAGGGGCTTCGACACGTTAAGAATGCGCAACTCTTCCACTACAAGTTCCACTTCCCCGGTAGGAATATTGCGATTGATGGTGTCAGCATCGCGGCGTTTTACCGTGCCAATGGCGGCAATCACGAACTCGTTGCGCAGCGCTTCCGCTTTCTGGTGGATGGCGGCATTCAGTTCGTGATTGAAGACGACTTGCGTTACGCCGGTCCGATCGCGCAGATCCACGAATATGATCTGGCCGAGATCGCGTCGGCGATTGACCCATCCCATGAGCGCCACCTTTTTGCCCGCATCGGAGAGCCGCAGCGCTCCGCACATATGAGTTCGTCTTAGATCGCCTAGAAAATCGAGCACGTTTTCCCTTATCTATCCGATTAGTGCAGCCTGAAATAATTTCTGTAAACGGACTACGAATTATAAATGGGATGGTCTGTGGCCGTACCGCGGCGATGCCGCAATCGTTAAACAGGTTGGTTAATGAATGGCTTCAATGCCAAAAACTTTTTTAGCGAACACTCGAAATTCCAAGTTTATACTTGCCGATGCCGAGTTTCTGACAATTTGAAGGAGACGAGAACAACATGAAAAAACTAACAGCAGTCTGTTTCGCATTGGGGATTCTAATTTCGGGTGTTGCCTATGCTCAGGACACCATGAAGAGCGACACGAGTAGCGATTCGACGAAGTCTGCTCCAGCGAAGAAGACAGTCGACGTAACCGGCAAGATCAGCGAAGACGGTAAATCATTTGTGAGCGACAAAGACAGCAAAAGCTGGACCATCGTTAATCCGGCCGCAGTCAAGGGACACGAGGGACATCACGTTACCCTTACCGCTCATGTAAATGCGGACAAGAGTGAAGTTCATGTGTTGTCTTTAAAAATGGCGAAGTAGACAGTGTCTGATCGTCAATTCGATTCGCTAAGGGGACGGTGCAGTTCAAGTCCCCTTCTTCGTTGTGCGAAAAGATGAATCTAGCTAATCTAGGTCGTTTTCGCTCCAAAGATTTGATGTGACCTGGCGGAACTTTAATTTCCATTGGCCATGAATTCTTGCCCAAGTGTCAGCCATGTGTCGGTAGCGCGGGCGCTCTCCCGGCACGATCAGGTTGTAGGCGACTACGGCGGAATCGTCGTTCAGTTTGACTACTGCGAAGTCGTATGCTCGCACGTTCGCGGGCATTCCGCTTCTCGCGGATTCTATAACCTCACCTTTGTCGTAAAAGTCGCCATTTGTTTGGATGCCCTGAAAATCATCCGCAACAGCGGCGTCGACAGCGGCTGTGTTCTTACTGAGGCAGGCATTGAGGAACTGCTTCTGCCGTCCGATCAGCTGTTGTTCGAAGGCAGACAACGGCTTCGGAGAAGACGTCTGAGAAAGCACATGGGTTAAGCACATAAGAACCGTAGCCACGATCGGCGGAATCCTTCGCATAATCGCCTCCAAACCAAGAATTTATGCAGCGCTTCTTTAACAACAAGCCATAGAACAACAAACTATAACCGCAGGCCCTGGAGAAATCGGAACGAATAACATAGGCGGCCGTGACCTACTTTCGCAAAAGTCTTTGCGCCAATTCTGCCCGTGGAACCGTCTCTTGTTCGCCCGAGGCCAAATTCTTCAGCGCGAATGCACCCGCCGCAACTTCGTTCTCGCCTACGATGAGAATAAACCGCGCTCCCATCTTGTCGGCGGCCTCGAACGATTTTTTTAAGCGAAAGGATTCATCGCCAAGATCTACCACAAGATCGTGACGGCGCAACTCGCGCGCCACTCGTGCAGCTTCACGATTCATCCCAGGCCCGAGCGGAGCAATATACACATCGGGCTTGCGCACGACTGACTCCGCGGAAGCTGTCAAAGACAGCACGAGCCGGTCTTCTCCGATGGCAAATCCAATTCCCGGTGCCGCAGGTCCGCCGAGCGCTTCCGATAGACCGTCGTATCGCCCTCCGCCGAGAATCGCATTCTGCGCCCCCAGCGCTCCGTGAGTAAATTCGAATGCCGTGCGCGTGTAATAATCCAAACCGCGCACCAGCCGCTTGTTTTCAACGTACGGAATCGCGACCGCGTCCAAGATGCTCTTAACTTCTTCATAGTGGACTCGGCAAGCGTCATCGAGAAATTCGTTGATGGTCGGCAAAGTTTCAATAATGGGCTGGTCTTCGGGAACTTTACAGTCAAAGACTCTTAGCGGATTGGTCACCGCGCGGCGCTGGCAGTCCGTGCACATCTTGCCTACCACCGGAGCTAAGGCCTGACGCAAGGCTTCGCTGAATCTTGCGCGGTCGGCGGGGCAGCCCACGGAATTGAGTTCGAGCGTCCAGTTGGTGATGCCAACGCGGTCTAGCAAAGTTGCGAGCAGTTCGAGGATTTCCGCGTCTCTGGCGGGAGACTGGCTGCCCGCGGATACCGGCCCGATGACTTCGGCTCCGATTTGATAGAACTGGCGGTAGCGGCCTTTTTGCGGACGCTCGCGGCGGAATTGCGGTCCTATATAGAAGAGCTTGTTGAGACCGCGGTCCCAGAGTTTATGTTCAATGTAAGCGCGCACTACGCCGGCGGTGTTTTCCGGGCGCAAAGTGAGCGACTGGCCTTTATCGCTTTCAGCGCGGCCGCGATCTTCCCACGTGAACATTTCTTTTGCCACGATGTCGGTTTCTTCTCCGACTCCGCGCGCAAAGAGTTCGGTCGATTCGAAGATAGGCGTACGTATTTCATGGAAGTTGTAAGCGCGAAAGACGTCGCGAACCGCGGCCTCGACAAAGTTCCAAAGCGCCGTATCTGGGGGAAGAAGGTCTCGCGTTCCTCGAGGGGATTTGATCATTTCGGCAGTAGTCGTTGAGTGTCGATAATAACTATGTTGGCTTCGTCAAGCCTTCCGCATGATGGCGCTAGGCGCGACTTGACCAGTTTAACGTCCAAAAGCAATCTGCGGACTTTACGCAATCAATGTCGAATGATGGACTGAATTGTCCTCGCGGTTGATACTACTCGAAAGATACTTGCCATGGGTCGAATACATTTCATCGAAATTCACGAGCAGACCTGGTTCCCATCATCGATCAGGGACGAAATCACGGATGCGCTTCAGTTCGGGTTCAAGCTTTTGAGAGTCTACTCGCCGATCGCCCCGCGCCTGCAATGCGCACTGGATTCCGCCAGAGGAAAAAAGATTGGTGCGCAGGAGATTGTAGACATGTGTTCAGGGGGCGGCGGGCCATGGTTCGATCTCGCTCTCAAGCTTCAATCTCAAGCATTGCATGAGGAGAAACGCGACTTGCAGGTTTGGCTGACGGATAAATATCCGAACCGGGGCGCGCATAAAAATCTGATTTCAACTTTCGACCATCGCATCACTTCATACCCGCGCTCGGTTGATGCCGTGAACGTTCCCGCTGAGTTGCAGGGGTTCCGAACGATGTTCACGGCGTTTCATCATTTTCAAGAAGACGATGCTCGCAACATACTTCAAAGTGCGGTCGATGCTGGCGAAGGGATTGGAATATTTGAAATAACGAGGCGGGCGCCCGCAGCTGTAGGACTCGTCCTAGCCTGGGTTCTTCTATTGTTCGTCTGCACTCCCTGGATACGTCCGTTCCGCTGGTCGCGCTTGCTCTGGACCTTCCTTGTTCCCATCATTCCGTCGGTGCTGCTGTTCGACGGGATCGTTTCTTGTCTCAGAACATATCGCCCGTGCGAACTGAAATATCTCGTGGATAAATTGAGTTTTAATAATTATCGGTGGGATGTGGGGGAACAAAGGTGCGGTCTAGGCAGACCTCGAATTACTTATTTGATCGGCCATCCGCCTGCGCTTCGATCGAACTGACTAATACGGCATTTCTGTAGAGACGGGGCTTGCCCCGTCACACCCTCACATTAAAATCCGCGCGGTCGCAATATGGAGCAAGACTGCGTTGTGCCACTAGCTGGCGAAGTACGCCGCGTTCTTTGCCGCAAACTCTTTCTTGTCCTCTGGAAGTTCATCCGCGACAAAAATTGAATCTGAGGTGCAGGCCGGAATGCATGCGCCGCAATCGATGCAACCGTCGGGATCAACATAAAGCTGAGTCACCGTCTCAAATTGGGCTTCATCTTTTTTGGGATGAATACAGTCGGTTGGACACACCTCCACACAAAGCTCGTCCTTGATGCAATTGTCGGTGATTACATAAGCCATGATGCTTCTCCTGAGTTGGTTAGAGCGGATTCAAAAGCAAGACTAGCCGCAGATGTCCCCCTGGGCGGTGATTTGCGTCACAGCGCTGGGTGATTCTGTCACGCAAATAGGTGACCATCGTCACCTAGTAAACGACGTCCGGGGAGTTATAAAGTATTCAAGTTGCAATCCTGGAAACACAGAATTGCCCGGTCTCACCCCACTACCCCACACAGCCGCTACCCCAGCGGCGGACCGGGCAATTGTTAACAAAGTTTTAAATCTCGGTTTCGGAAATGAAGAATGTTTGATTGTTTCCCGATAAGTCAGGGAGAGGCGCTTTCAGTTGCGCGCCCTTCAATGCCTACCGTAGGAAAAATCGTTGTGCTTCTGCTTTCGATTTGCGTTGGCAATCGAGTAATGAGCGCTCAGGAGTCGCGCTTTGCTTCGGCGGCCCCGCCAAAGGCCGCCGACGTTAATTTCGCCGCATCGCGCTTCTGGAAGCCGTCTACGGTGGCGCTGGTCGCGCTTGATGCAGCTGCGAAGACTGCTGACTCTTATGCAACGCGCCGTAATATCGACGGCGGAGGAGCAGAATACAATCCGATGGCGCGACCATTTGTGCACACAACTTCGATCCATGTGGTCTCCATGTCTGCCCTCCTGGGCAGCGAAATTTCGGTCGCATATTGGCTTCATCACCGGCACCGTGAGAATCGGAGCCGCGCCATTTTGTTGGGCGGAGCGGTCATGAATGGGCTGGGCGCGGCGTGCAGCTTTAAGTATCGTGTAGCGGGATTGGTAGCCTAAATCATTTCCACTGCAACCGAATCGGCGCCTCGCCGGTTCAAAAGTTTTCCTCCTTTCATTCTTCCGGCAATTCTTTGACCGACTTGCGCCTTACTTCGGAAACTTCCATGATATGTTGACTGTTCGCAGTTCGAGCAGCATCTAAAATCCATGATCCGCTCCTACAAAGGCGTCACGCCACAATTTCCCGAAACTTGCTACATCGACGATTCTGCCCAACTCATCGGAGACGTTACCGTTGGCGAACATTCCAGTATCTGGATGAATGCCGTGCTGCGCGGCGATGTTCATCAGATCCGCGTTGGACATTATTCCAACATTCAGGACAATTGCGTTCTGCACGGCATGAAGGAACTTTACGGCGTCTATCTCGGCGACTACGTCACCGTAGGACACGGCGCCATCCTGCATGGCTGCACAATTGAAGCCAGGTGCCTCATTGGAATGGGCTGCATTATCCTCAACGGCGCAGTCATTGGATCCGGCTCCATCATTGCAGCTGGCACTTTAATTCCCGAGAAAACAATCGTTGAGCCGAATTCCCTTTGGAGGGGATCGCCCGGAAAATTGCAGCGCCGCCTCGACAAAAAAGACGAAGAGACAATTCTTCGTTACGCTGACAATTACGTCGGATATAAGAAGTCGTATCTGATGGAGCGGAAGGGCATCTAGCTCCTGACGTTCGCTAGCAAATGTATAGCTCTCTAGGAACTCGGCTGGTTCCAGGCCGATTAGAAGAGTGAGTATAAATCTACTTCCAAACTTCAGCTCAACAATGTTTGCGCGCCGAGATCAGAAGGAACAGTCCNNTCAGATGATCCGATACGTGAAATTTTGGAAGCGTGCGGAAGGCTCGTTTAGAAGCAGATCGCCAGGGCTGAAGACCTGCTGGAACTTGATCTGGTCGAACCCTTGCAACATGCTGCGCGCTTCCTTCCGAGTGTAGGATTTGGTGCCGGGGCTTTCCAGATGATCGTGCACCGACCGGCGCACGGACTTGCCGCGCAGAAATCCGTATCTCAGCCAGAGCATAAGTCCCGTGAGCGACAGGTGGTGGTAAATCATAATGCGCAGCGCTCCTCCGGGTCTAAGTACACGCCGCGCCTCGCGGATGCATTGTGGAGTGTCGGGACTGTGGTGCATCACGCCGTAAGAGTAGACGATGTCGAAAGTGTTGTCTGGAAACGGCAAATGTTCCGCGTCGCAAACTCGCAAATCAGGCTCGTATCCTGCCATCTCGCAGCGGTGCTTTGCACGCTCGACGGACGCGCTTGAAAAATCTACTCCGCTGACTCTAGCGCCCGCCTTCAGCCATTCGAGATAGTCGGCCCCCATGCCGACCCCGACCTCGAGCACGCGCTGGCCCGCGGATCGCGCGAAGCCCGCAAATTCGTGAATGTATGGTTCTAGCTCATACCGAGTCCGGGCATGTGCTTCGAAATCGTCGCCATCTTGCAAATAGCGAGCGCCACAAGGATCTGCATTCCAGAAATCTCGAACACTTTCTTTGAGAACGTCATCATTGAATCCGCGGATTGGCGAGGCTTGGGCCATACTTCCGAAAGCGATACTAGCACAGTATCTTTTGTGAAAAGCGGCGCTGAAGGCTAAGATATGAGAATCATAAACCCCGGGACAGCCGTGATCGAGACAAAATCAGAAACTTCAATCTCAGTTTCAGGGATCGCCTCGTCGTTGCTGCCCTTGACTGCGATTATTCCTGTCCGCAATGAAGCACATAATCTTGCGCGCTGCCTCGAATCCCTGAAATCGATTGGCGAAGTGTATGTAATCGATTCTCAAAGTACGGACGAAACGGTAGCCATAGCACGATCTTACGGAGCGAAGGTTGTGCAGTTTGAATATGCAGGCGGATGGCCCAAAAAACGCCAGTGGGCAATGGACACGCTGCCGCTCGCTTACGATTGGATTTTGCTTCTCGATGCCGACGAGGTCCTTACTGCGGCTCTCACGAATGAGATCGCAACGGCAATCCGCGATCCTCATATCGACGGCTATTACATAGCACTGCAGATATATTTTCTTGGACGGCAGCTCCGACACAGCGGCGCAAGCTTCTGGAAGCTCTCGCTATTTCGGAAGGGACTTGGGCGTTTCGAATGCCGGCTGCAAGATCAAGACGCCAGCATGGCCGATATGGAAGTACACGAACACATTGTCGTGAATGGAGCGACGCGCCAGCTTGGGCACCCTTTAACTCATCACAACGTCGAGTCTTTGTCGCGCTACATTCTGAAACACAATGAATATTCAAATTGGGAAGCCCGCGTGTGGTGTGACGGCCGTCGCGATAAGAGCGATGAAGAGATTAAACCCTCATTGTGGGGAACGCAGGCGCAGCGTCGCCGATGGTTGCGGCGCCATTTTCTGTGGATGCCTGGCTCGCCGTTGGCATTTTTCCTTTACAAGTACTTGCTAAGTTTCGGATTTCTTGACGGGGTGCCAGGCTTGATCTACTGCGCCATGCAGGGCATTCAATTTTTTCACATCAAGGCAAAAATTTTCGAGCTGCGAACTGGGAGGAACTGATCGATGTGCGGCATCAGTGGCCTCGTAAATTGCGGCGACACGGAAACACTCGCGCGGATGACGAACGTCCAGACACATCGCGGTCCCGATGACTCAGGGCTCTGGGAGCGGCGTTTCCCCAATGGCGAATATATCGGCCTCGGAAGCCGCCGCCTCGCGATTCTCGATCTTTCGGCCGGCGGCCACATGCCGATGTCCAACGAAGATGGCACGGTGTGGATCACTTACAACGGCGAGATTTACAACTTTGTCGATCTGCGCCGCGAACTCGAAGGCAAGGGGCATCATTTTCGCTCGCACACCGATACGGAAGTAATAGTTCACCTTTACGAAGAATATGGCGTCGACTGCCTCAATCGCCTGAATGGAATGTTTGCGTTCGCGATCTGCGATTTGCGCGGGCCTTCGCCTAAATTATTTCTGGCGCGCGACCATTTCGGAATCAAGCCATTTTATTATTTCGAGCGCGCCGGCAAACTCGCTTTCGCGTCTGAGATTAAGGCGCTGCTCGAGGTGCCGGGAATCGAAGCGAGCATGAACATGGAAGCGCTCGACAAGTTTCTGACGTTTCTTTGGGTTCCTGATCCACTCACCATGTTCGACGGAATTCTCAAGCTTCCGGCAGGCCACTACGCGCTCTGGCAGGGTGGCGAGCTCCGAGTCGAACAATATTGGGACCTGACCTTCCCTGCAGCGGAACATAGCTTCGAGCGTAAAGAAGCGGATCTTGCCGATGAGATTCGCGAACGCTTCTCCGCGTCGGTGGATCGTCAGATGGTGAGCGACGTTCCAATTGGAGCCTTCCTAAGTGCGGGGTTGGATTCATCGAGCATTGTTGCAGTGATGGCGCGAAAGCAGCCTGTGCGGACCTACACCATTACATTTCCCGAAAACTATCGCGTGGGCGAGACCGCGATTGACGACCCCGGAGTTCCTCGGCGCCTGGCACGCAAACTGGGCTGCGAACATCATGAGATCGTCGTCGAGCCGGATGTTACCAATTTATTGCCGAGTCTGACATGGCACATGGATGAACCCACCGCGGATCCCGCGATCATCACGGCGTATTTGGTTTGCCGCGAGGCGCGGAAAAATGTCACCGTACTTTTGTCTGGCGTTGGCGGAGACGAAATTTTTGCGGGATATCGCAAGCATGTCGCTCATGCCTGGGCGCAAGAATATCGGCGCATTCCCGGCTTCGCGCGCGCCGCCGCCGAGTACGCCTTGCTCAGCCTGCCGTCGATGCGCGGAACTGCCCTGAAAGGATCTGTGAGATTGGGCAAGAAGATGGCCCGGAGCGCGGCGCTAAATCCCGCGGAAGCTTTTATCAGGAACTGCACTTATCTGGATGCGGAGCAAAGGACGAACTTATATTCAACAACATCGCCGCTCCTCCCAGATATGAATCCTGGCAATCAACACTTGGCAGCCTTCGACAAGGTGCGCCACGCGGATTTTCTCAATCAGATGCTCTACCTCGATACTAAAATCTTCATGACAACTTTGAACCTGACTTACAACGACAAAATGAGCATGGCGTCGTCGGTCGAGGTGCGAGTGCCATTTTTGGACCGCGAGTTTGCGGAATTCGTCGCCTGGAATGTGGCGCCTCAATCCAAATTGAAAGGGAAGTGGCATCCGCTAACGAAGCACATCTTTCGCGAAGCCATGCGCGGAATGCTCCCTGACGAGGTGCTTCGGCAGCCCAAAGCGGGATTTGCCGCGCCTGTCGATTATTGGCTGGCGCACGATTTACGCCCCATGGTAGACGATCTGCTTTCAGAGAGTCAGGTTCGTAAGCGCGGACTATTTCGGCCGGAGGTGGTTAGGAAATATGTTGACGGGCAGCGCCGGGGAACAGAAGACTGGTCGATGCAGATATGGCAATTGCTGACGCTCGAAATCTGGATGCAGCTGTTTCTCGACGGCGGAGCGCGAGCGTTCGCGCAACGAAAGATTGGGGCACAACAGCTCGCTACCGCATAAGCGGAAGCTCTCACGAGCACGTAATTTCATGACAACGAGAACTCTTCGCGCTTTGAACGAGACTGCTGGATTACTGCGCGGGCCGCAGCGCATTGTCCCGCTCATCGCCAAGCTCGCTTCGGATGAACTGCGCACAACGTTCGCCGCGCGCCACCTGTATTCGTATACATCCGCGACCGTTCAAACTGCGAGTGCGTTGCAATCAGTCATTAACTGGATTCTGCGGGCGCAACGTGGCGATGGCGGCATCGCGGCGTATTACAGTTTTCTCAGCGGATATTCCGTTTCTTATCCCGAGGTGACCGGCTACATTATTCCGACGCTGTATGATTTTGCCCAAGCGACGGGCAATCCAGCCGTCACCCACGCGGCTGAACGCGCGACGCAATGGCTACTTTCCGTGCAAATGTCTTTAGGCGCTTTTGCTGGCGGACTCCACGGCACGAGTCGGGCCCAGCCATCGATTTTCAATACCGGCCAGATTTTGCAGGGGTTAGTTCGTGCGCACATCGAAAGCAGGAGCGCACAAATCATGGAACGAGCCGTGGCCGCTGGGGATTGGCTGGTCACGGTCCAGCAGACGGATGGCGCATGGTCTGGTCCCGCGGCCTATCAGGGATCGGCGCATACCTACTACAGCATGGTTTCCTGGGCGCTCGCTCAGCTGGCTGCCGAATCGCACGAACCCCGCCACGCTGCCGCAGCCAACAAAAATATCGATTGGGTGCTCAAACATGCGAAGCCCAGCGGATGGATTGACGGCATCAACCTGCGCGAGCATCCACTCTATTTGCATTTCATCGCCTACGTGATCCAGGGAATACTCGAATGCGGAATCCTGCTGCGGCGAGAAGACGCGATCGTGGCGGCCGCGAAGTCGGCGTGGGTTCTGCTGCGAAAATTCGAAACCAACAAGCGCCTGCTGGGGACATATCAGCCAGAATTCAAAGCTGGCTCGAAATTTACATGCCTGACCGGCAATGCCCAGATGTCCTGCGTATGGCTCCGTTTGTTCGAGGTCACCGGCGATCTGCGCTATTTAAACGCCGCTCTCAAAATGAACGAGATGCTCAAGCAGTTGATCGCATTGAAGGGGCGTCGCGAAGTTGTGGGAGGAGTCGCCGGATCGTATCCAATTTGGGGAGCGTACCAGCCGATGCGGTTGATCAGCTGGGGCGGCAAATTTCTAGCGGATGCCTTGCTGCTGGAGCAGCGTCTGACGCGCCAGGTTGAGATAGATTGTGATACTAAATCTAAGAACTCCGAGGCAGATTCCGAGTTCAAACCCGAGGCGTCGCAATGCGCGTCGTGATACTGTGCTCCAGCCCCTATAGCGAGACTGGCTGTGCCGTCGCCGCTCGCATGGCCCAGCTCGGGCACATTCCCGTTGGCGCTTTGACCCTGCCACCGTGGGACCGCAGCACACTCCTTCGCAAAATTGGTCAGTGGGGTCTGCGTGACAGTTATAAATATGCAGTCGCAAAACTGGGTCCGAACAAGATCACGAACAGAACGCAGATTCGCAACCCTTATCTGGAGCCGTTCTTGCGGCACGAAGAGGGAATCTTCCGCAGCTTGCAAAATGTAGCTCGTCAATATGGATTCTCCGTCGTCACGTGCAGGAATCAGAATTCGCAGCGCGCTGTCGACCACATGAGGCAATGGTCGCCGGATCTCGCGATCTTCACTGGCGGAAATATTCTTCGAGACGAAATGCTGAAAATTCCTCGCCTTGGAGTTTTGAACTCACATCTGGCATTGCTGCCCGAAATCCGCGGAATGAGCAGCCCCGAATGGTCGCTCCTCGGTGGCGTTCCGTTGGGCATAACGATTCATCGGATGGACAGCGGTATCGACACCGGACCAATCATTGTGCGCCGCAAGTTTGCCGCCGCGCACGAGTGCGCTTCACTGGTTGACCTGCGCAATCGCATGATCGCCGAGGGGATCGAGCGAATCGGTGAAGCCGTGAAGGGATTAGACCTGGGGAGCGTCACCGCGGTTCCGCAAGCGAAGCTCGAAAATGATTCTGTCTTCTTCGTCATGCACGACCGGTTAAAGGCTTTGGCCGCGCGATCTTTATTGAAAAGCCGACTGAATCCAGTTGCTGAAACGTGCGATGGGTAAAGTCGGCACCATGTTTAAGATCGCCCGAACTTTTGGCGCTCGCGATGGTCTTCTGCGTTTGAACTATGAACTGCAATGCGGCAGCGGGCTGATGTCCCGCCGCATGCGCAGTGGTGAAGGCTGGGAGGCATGGGATTTCCAGCGTATTGCCTCCGAGAGTTCGCCGGAAAAGTTTTTGAATGTCCGCCGCCAGGGCGCCCAATCTTTTTTCTTTTCCGATTGTCGCCATCTACTNNGAACAAGCCGTTACCGAAGCGAACAAAATTCTCGCCGGCAACTTGCCATACTTCGGACGGCTGTCATTCGCCAGCGGCTTTCCTCCGAAGTGGTTTCAGAATCCGGTTACCGGCCAGTCTGTGCCCAGCGCGCGGTCGTGGACGCAGATGCGATTTGCATCGGATGAGTATGGCGACCTGAAGTTCATTCTTGAACCGTCAAGATTCCTTTTCGTCTACCCGCTGGCTCGAGCCTATGCCGTCAGCGGCGACGAGCGATTTCCTGAAGCTTTCTGGAATGCAATAGAGGATTGGGCCGCCAATAGTTCTCCGATGTCTGGTCCACTCTGGATATGCGGGCAAGAATCCTCTCTGCGCATCATGGCATGGTCGTTTGCTTTGTATGCGTTTCTCGGATCGTCGGCTACAACGCCGCAACGTGCGGCGTTGCTTTTGTCGATGATTGCGGCCCATGCGTGGCGCACCACTCAAACTCTGGGCTACGCTCGATCGCAACGCAGCAATCATTTGATCAGCGAAGCCGTCGGTTTATGGTCTGCCGGAACGCTCTTTCCAGAACTGAACGAAGCCGCCGCATGGAAGCAACTGGGCTCGAAACTTCTACTTGAAGCGGTGCTCGATCAGATCACTCCGCAAGGCGCATACCTTCAAGATTCGTTCAACTATCAGCGGATGGTTCTTCAGCAGCTGCTGTGGTGTATTCGTCTCGCGGAAATTAATCAAGAGCATCTCGATCCGGAAATTCGAGAGCGCACGATTGCCGCTTTCGATTTTATAAGTCAGTTTGTTGATAACGAATCCGGACACGTGCCGAATCATGGCTCAAATGATGGCAGCTACGTCTTACCATTGGCCGGGTGCGATTACGGCGACTTTCGCCCGCTGATGAGAATGGGCAGCTGCGTCTTGAATCGTCAAACCTCGCTAGCATCTGGGGTTTGGGATGAGACAGCGGTGTGGTTCTGCGGTGCGTCCGCGGAATCGTCGAGCGGCGAAAGCACTTGTACGCAGAATGCCGCCGCAGGGTATTACCGGCTGGGCAATAAGAATTCATGGGCATTGGTACGGGCTGGGCATTACTCTCGACGCCCCTTTCAGGCCGATCAATTGCACGTCGATCTGTGGTGGCACGGTCTCAATCTCGCGCGCGATGCTGGAACATATCTCTACAACGGAAATCCTCCGTGGGACAACGGTCTCGCTGGCACGGCGGTTCATAACACTGTCATGGTTGATCGCCACGATCAAATGCGGAGGGCTGGGCGTTTTCTGTGGCTCGACTGGTCACAGGCATCAGCCCGATTTTGTTTTTCTTCCTCGCAAAATAGCGCGGAGTTGCCTGATCGTTTTGAAGGCGAGCATGACGGCTATCACCGTCTCGGAGTGAAACATCGACGAATAGTACAGTTTGTATCAGAAGATGCGTGGGTCATTGTGGATGATCTGCTGCCGATCGATATACAAAATGCAAGCAAGCATGAGTTGAGGCTGCACTGGCTGCTGCCCGACTTGCCACTCGCCGTAGCCGAGTCAAGTCCCTTTGCTGCGATTCTCTCCACGGACAAACTGCGTATCCATTGGAATATTTATTCCAGCGCACACGGAACTACGGGCGTCATACGCAGGGGCAGGAATCTTTTAGAAGATATGGTATTCAAAGATAAAGATGAAGATGAAGATGAAGACGCTGAGTTGCTGGGTTGGGAATCGCCAACGTATGGTGAATTGCGTCCTGCGATATCGCTTCTTCATCATATGCACTCGCAGTTGCCCGTCAGAATGGTTACGGTTATAACGGCCAGTGAGGAATTTAAACTTAGTCAGAACGATGGTAGTTTGGTCTTGTCACGCAACTCCTCTGAAATTTACCGAGTCAGTCTGACAACCGCGCAGAACGGAAGAATCAGCGCTTAGTCATCGTACAATTGCGTATGTTGTCTGTTCCGATCACGATTAAGCCGGAATTTTCCGCGACAAATATGAAACAGGTTTTACAACAGGTTAGTGGCGGCGAGATTGAAGTGGTGGATGTTCCCGCTCCGAAATTGTTGGCCGGTTGCGTGTTAGTTCGCACGGCGGCGTCCCTCGTCTCGGTAGGGACCGAGCGCGCCTCCTCCGAGTTCGCGAAGAAGAACCTGGTGCAGAAGGCGCGCATGCGTCCCGACTTGGTGCGCGAAGTTTGGAATAAGGTGCGTAGGGACGGCGTAGCGTCGACGCTAGCCGCGGTTCGCAGTCGCATGGACCAGCCCAGCACTCCCGGCTACAGCAGCGCCGGAACAGTAGTTGCGGTGGGAGAAGGCGTTACTGATATTCGCCTCGGCGATCGGGTCGCATGTGCCGGCGCTGGACACGCCGTGCATGCGGAATTCGCGTGCATCCCGCGTCTTTTGCTGGCAAAAATTCCCGCAGGTTCAGAAGTCAGCTTCGATCATGCTGCCGCCACTACAGTTGGTGCAGTCGCATTGCATGGTGTACGCACGGCTGACGTCAAATTAGGCGACGTTGTTGGCGTGATTGGCTTGGGCCTGCTGGGGCAACTCACAGTACAAATTCTGAAAGCGGCGGGTTGCCAGGTTGTGGGCATGGACCTGGAGCGCAGCCGCGTGGATCTGGCGCTCCATCTCGGTGCGGATGCTGCTTCCGATTCTTCCACTGGTTTCGTTGACGAATGTATGCAGCACTCACGCAGCCGCGGAGTTGACGCGGTGCTGATTGCGGCGCAGACAACGAGCAGCAACCCCGTGAATCTGGCAGCCGAAGTAGCCAGGGATCGCGCTGTAATTGTGGCGGTGGGCGCGGTCGGCATGGAATTGGACCGTAGGCCTTACTACGAGAAGGAACTCGACTTTCGTATTTCGCGCTCTTATGGCCCCGGGCGTTACGACGCGGCTTACGAACAGAAGGGTGTCGACTACCCCATCGGTTATGTGCGCTGGACTGAAACGCGCAACATGGAAGCGTTTCTCGAACTTCTTGCCGACGACAAAATCAATGTGGAAGCATTGATCACTCACCGCTTTCCGATCGAGCGGGCGCACTCGGCATATGAACTGATCGCGGGAAAATCTGAGCAGTCATTTTTAGCAGTTCTAATTACCTATTCCGAACTTGCCGAGGAAACTCACCGTCTCCCGATTGCGCTGCCAGNNAAACAACAGAGACGAAAGCGGAGTCCGTCTCGATCGGACTTTTGGGCGCGGGAAACTTTGCCACCAGCACTTTACTGCCTGCGATAAAGCATGTTGGAGGCGCGGCATTGGTCGGTGTGTGCGCCGCCAATGGCTCTCATTCGCATCACATGGCGAAGAAGTTTGGATTTAAATATTGTGCCACCGATGAAGAAAGTCTGATCAACGATGCTGCGGTGAACACAGTCGTCATTTCTACTCGTCATCACTTGCATGCCGGACAAGTGATGGCCGCTCTCACGGCGG
The DNA here is from genome assembly GCA_003135495.1 of Acidobacteriaceae bacterium. Taxonomy (GTDB): domain Bacteria; phylum Acidobacteriota; class Terriglobia; order Terriglobales; family Acidobacteriaceae; genus Acidiflorens. Next base: position 19,124 of record PLBX01000272.1, read on the forward strand.
GCAAGCACGTGTTTTGCGAAAAGCCTTTGTGCTTGAATGAAGATGAACTGCGAGAGATCATGCGCGTCTACGAGGAGCAGCAATCCGATGGTAAGCAATTGTTGATGGTCGGATTCAATCGC
>PLBX01000004.1 GCA_003135495.1 Acidobacteriaceae bacterium
CCCGCCCTTCGCTTCGCGATAGGACGGGCCACCCGCCACGAACTTTTGGGGAGGTTGAGCAGTTTTCGAATATCGCCATCTCACTGATTGACCACTTTTTGGGCGACAACGGCGTGCCGAATCATGGCACAGACGAGCTATTCGCTGATTCAATCGCACATAGTAAACTGCATCGTTCACCAAAGCAGATTCAATCGCTAACTTGGATTGTATTCTTGCCGAAGTTAGGAAAAACTAGTGATCCAAAAAGCAGCCAAAAGCACTATTTTGATGTTGTTTATCGGTGGTTCAATCGTGTTATTCGCAAAGAGTGAGCCGGAGTATCAGGTAGGCACTTTTGTCGAGACATCCTCAATCGACGATGGCTCTTTGGTCTCTTGGAATCACGGTTTTTCGAAGGGCATCCAACAACGCCATAACGGTTACACGGTGAGCACGGACTTCGGCGATTACTTCATCGAAGCCCCGACCTCGGTAGCTGGCTCGATCATAATGGGCCTCGCAACTAATGCGCAGTCCGCAAACATTCATAAAGACAGCTTCCTCGATACCCTCCACGTCGGCGACAAGGTGCTCTTCACAGCTAAGTGTAATAAACATAATCGCTGCGAAATTAAAATGCCGAATTCTGATCGGCCCGAGAAGACGATCAATACCGTCGGTTGGTTCTCGCCTGCGCGAGGTAAAAGNNTTGTCGGCCCTCCTGGAAGAGCAATACTGCGTTGCTTCCGCTTTCAACCCAATAAAGGTCAAGGAACCAGAAGCGACCAAAAACAACGTGGCCGTGCAACAATCTGGAATTGACACTGCGATACCGCCGAAGACGCCCTTGCCTTCGATTACCGCCGATGCGGTGCACGTCGCAACTCACAAGCGATCGACCAGCGCAGCTGCTGATCAGAAGTCGAATGAACCAACCTCCGAAAAAACAACGCTCTCTACCCCTAAACGAGCGATAGCTTTAACTTCAGCCCAGAAAGGCTGTAATTCCTATTGGGAAGACAAATCTGGAAATGGCATCTGCATGGGAACACAATATTGATCCTGCGTGTGTTCGGGGGCTGGCCCACCCATCGACTGCCGGCTGCCCCATCCTTGCGCGGCTTTTTGCGCAAGGGTGGGATTCCACAGTCGCCGCCCTCCCGGGATTTTCTCGAGCCATATGACAGAAAATCAGGAAACGTCCCGTCTGTCCCCATGTTTCACCCGAACTAACGTCTTTCCACCCAATTACCGTCGGCGTCAAAATTTTTCGAGTTTGAAAGTCCGCAGGCGTTCCACACAAGATCGAACAAGGGTTTCAGAATCTTCCCTGGCGGCGTTGAGAACTCCTGGACGATCACTTCTGGAAGTATCAGCATGTTCTCTTTTATCGGGTAACTCACTTCAAAACTTAGCCGATCAACGGCCATTACTAGGTCGCGAGTCCCAATCAGAGTCAATGCTACAGCCACTGGGACATTAGCCCCAATTTGCTGCAAGGCTCGAAAACAATCGGGCAAGTAGTTAAACACGTATCGCTCGTAGGCAACGCTTGGAATCAACGTTTTGCCGTTATACTCGCTCGCCAGTACGCTTCCTTGAACAGCCTCGATGACACCCGTCCGATAGAGCTGGGTGTACGTGCGCGCGGGTGAACCTCCTCCAAAGATAACGATCCCTTCGAGATTCAACCTTCGATCAAAGCTGGTCGATTCCATTGGTCTCAGTAACAGAGGATTTTGTTTGAATGGAAGAACGTCATACTGCGGCTGTCCAGCAAACGATTCAACTGGAATGCAATGCAGCACTATCTTTGGATCGTCAACGAATGGAACTGGCGTGTCATTATGTGACAACGCAATTATGCGGTCCGCCCGAAACGCACGAATACGCTCAGTCACTGTACTGGAAAGCGTGAAGGCTGACCGCAGTTGGTTTACATCCAGTGAATACTTCCCAGCTGAGTTGCGCCCGTAGAATTTGTCGTGGCCCTTGAAAATGACTCGGTGAGGGCCGATCCAACTACGCTCAACGCGAATGACCAGTGCCTTCGCTCCGCCTTGGCACGAAATGACTTTCGCTACGTGGCGAATTCGAGGATCAAGGCCAGAAGCCAAGATGCTGTCCAGGCGCTGGATTTCAAGATCGGCATTTGCTGATTGAAAACCGATGACCTGAGTCGGGAGGCCCTCAACCTCGTCCATGCCAAAAACTAAGTCCCCTCCGCTCGTGTTTGCGAACGATGAGACATCCGCTAAGAATTCCTTCTTATCGCCATCGCTGTTCCCTGGCAACTCCCGTTTGTAGTCAATGGTCCGCCCTTCACTCACTGCATTCGCAATGACAGCCAACAGATCGTCCTCTGTAATTGCTTCAAAAGGCCTAGGGATCATCTTGTTGCTATTAGTCTACAACTCCGGAAAGGCGGGTGGCCCGGGCCATCGCAATCATTTGAACTCACGAGGGTGCCCCGTCCAAGCTTTGCTTGGGCGGGACCGTTAAGCGGCGGGATGCTTCCGCACGGGTGGCAAGATACTTGGCTGCTCTCTCTGCTGCGCGGCCCGCTGCGACTCGATTTCTACCCACTCCATCTTCTCCCGGCAGGAGTTAAAGGCAGCGGACAGGAGTGTCC
>PLBX01000357.1 GCA_003135495.1 Acidobacteriaceae bacterium
CACTACGGTTGATGAGACCGATGAGAAGCTCATCGGGTTGGGCTTCTTGAGGGACTCCGTCAATTTCTACATTCGCCACAAAGTTTGTCTCCACGCAACTCGCACAGCAAGTCAGAGTCCAGTCGTATGTGGAATGAGGGGCAGGTCAATGTGCGCGGTGTCGTTCCGCGCTGCTTTCAAAGACGGGCGCCAACCGCGGCTGATGGCTAGCACTGCTCATCGGGGAACGCGGGCCAGCTAAATCCGTCTAGCCGACCTCTTTGATCGCGTCCCGAGTTCGGCCGAGGCTTGCTCCCAGATCTCACGCCAATCCATCAGACACTCGCCCTGGCACCTGTACTCTTGACCGCGTTCGCCCATCCGTCCGCCGCATTCCGGACACACACAATTCAAGATTCCGGAAATCACATCCGTACTCGACTTTACCGTACTGCGTCTCATCGACAACATACGCGCCTCACGTACAGCAATTCGACAGCTCTGTGATCTGCTCGGCGCTCGCGTAAGTACTGTGTGTCCTCGAGAGCCGTCAGCACAGATGCTGAATCACAACCGCTAAATGCATTTCGTGTTCCAAAGCACGAGAACCGGCTTGGTGTCTAATACGTCGCTCCCCTGAAAACGCAATGGAGCCGATCCCGGGAAATCATTGCCCGCCTCTCTCCGATTCTGAGAACCTGTGGACCCCGCCGAGGTACGGAGCTGTCCACATGCTGACGTAGTGTCAGCCGCTGGACGGTTGCAACCACCCTATCCGAGTTCCTTATGACCCGACGCTAACTTCAGTTGATTCATCTTTCTGAAAACATGCAGGTAAATCACTGCGCGCCTGATTGGAAGGCGGCGTGCTTTTCTACTGCGTACGAGGAGAAGAAAACATGCAGGCGACAGAGGCTGTCGGATGCGAACCGCACACAAATGTCAGTATTCGCGAAAATGGGGTCCGCGAATTGCAGGACGTTCTGTCGCGTTACCTGCCGCGCTTCTACAGAGGCGCGTATCGACAACTGGGCAACGCAGCCGACGCAGAGGATGCGGTTCAGGATGCACTCCTGGCCGCTTACAAACATCTGGATCAATTCAAAGGTCAGGCTCAAATGTCGACATGGTTAACGACTATTGTTACGAATTGTGCGCGGATGCAATTGCGGAGACGTCCACGCCAGCCCCACATTTCGCTAGATGAGCCATCTGGAGAAGATCAGGAATATTGCTTGTCAGATCGTTTGGCGGATTCCGGACTAAATCCTGAAGACCAGTGTCGGAACGCGGAACTTCGCAGGCGTCTTCTGCAATCTGTAGCGCAGCTCTCACCCTCGTTGCGCAGGGTGTTCGAGTTACGTGACCTGGATGGACGTTCTGTGAGAGAAGCAGCTCACACTCTGGGCTTGGCAGAAGGAACTGTAAAGGCCCAGCTCTCGCGGGCTCGGGCGAAGTTGACTCGGCTGATGCGCCATGCGCTCCGTCCGGAACGTCATTCAGTTCTGGTTCGTACTTCTTCCTCGGTGGATCGAGGCACGCAACTGGAACAAGTCCCCGCGACAATCTGCCGGACCCTCCACCACATGATGATGCGCACCGCCACCGTGACACCCGCGACCGATCGGCAAGATTGGTCAGAAGCTGCGGTCAAAAGGGAAACGAGATCGCGAACGGCGATCTGATGGCTGTCGATCAGAGACCGACGGAAAAGAAGACCGACGGAAAAGAAACATTATGTGGATTGTTCGATTAGCATTACGGCGGCCCTACACATTCGTGGTGATGGCGATCCTCATCCTGATCATGGGAGGGCTCGCGATCGTTCGCACTCCAACCGACATCTTTCCTACCATCGACATTCCGGTCGTCAGCATTATCTGGACCTATAACGGTCTCATCCCCGAAGACATGGCCGACCGCATTGTCAGCATCACCGAGCGATCTCTCACCACCACCGTTGACAACATCGAACATGTCGAGTCGCAGTCGCTCAATGGAATTGCGGTTGTTAAAGTCTTCCTTCAGCCAACCGCGAATATTCAGCGGGGTATCGCACAGATTACGGCGGTTTCTCAGACCCAACTCAAGCAGTTGCCTGCGGGATCGACGCCGCCGCTCATTCTTGCCTACAGCGCATCGAGCGTCCCCGTCCTTCAGTTGGCTCTGTCGGGGCAAAATCTCTCCGAGCAGGAACTCAACGACTATGGCCTAAATTTCATTCGGACGCAGCTCATCACCGTGCCTGGGGCGTCGGTACCGTATCCCTATGGCGGCAAACAGCGCCAGGTTCAAGTCGATTTGAATACGACCGCGTTACAGTCGAAGGGCCTGTCCGCGCTGGACGTGGTCAACGCGATCAGCGTGCAAAACCTGATCCTGCCCACAGGAACGTCGAAGATCGGTTCCAAAGAATACGATGTCTCCATTCCCAACGCAGCCCCGCAGACCATTGCGGACCTGAATCGAATCCCGATCAAGACGATTGGCGGCACCACCATCTACGTCAAAGATGTGGCGTGGGTACGCGATGGCTTTCCCCCGCAGACTAATATAGTACGCGTAAACGGGCAGCGCTCAGTATTGCTGACGATCCAAAAGGCAGGGAATGCGTCAACCCTGGACGTGATCGCGGGCATCAAGTCCCTGCTACCTCAAATCAAAACAACGGTTCCAGCCGCGCTGCAGATAACTCCCCTGGCTGATCAGTCGATTTTTGTTCGCGGCGCGATCAGCGGAGTGGTCAGGGAAACGCTCATTGCCGCGTGCCTGACCGCTTTCATGATTCTCACGTTTCTGGGCAGCTGGCGAAGCACCGTTATCATCGCGACCTCAATCCCGCTGGCGATCCTGACTTCCATTATTGCGCTCGGTGCGATCGGACAAACGATCAACATTATGACGCTAGGCGGACTCGCCCTAGCGGTCGGCATTCTGGTGGACGATGCCACCGTCGAGGTCGAGAACATCAATCGCAACCGCGAGGCAGAGCCAGAGAAGGACATGGACGAAGTTGTTCTCGACAGTGCGTCGCAAATCGCGACCCCAGCCTTCGTGTCCACGCTTTCCATCTGCATCGTGTTTGCTCCGATGTTCTTGCTGTCCGGAGTGGCACGCTACCTGTTCGTGCCGCTGGCTGAAGCGGTGGTGTTCGCCATGTTGGCCTCCTATTTCCTTTCACGGACCATCGTTCCAACAATGGCCAAGTATTTGTTACGCGCAGAGAAGGGGCAAAACGGAGATGCACCCAGCCGCAATCCGCTGGTACGCCTGCAGAAGCGTTTCGAGGAAGCCTTCGAAAAATTTCGTCAGAGCTATCGCGGCCTGCTGGAAAGTTGCCTTCATCACCGGCGTGTTTTCCTGATTGCCTTCTTCGCAAGTTGTCTCGGTTCTCTGGCAATTCTGATTCCCTGGCTGGGCCGGGATTTCTTTCCCAGCGTTGATAGCGGCACTATGAAGCTTCATATGCGCGCTCCAACCGGAATGCGTATTGAAGAAACCGCTAACCTTTGCGATTTGGTCGAGCAGTCGATTCGAAAGGAAATTCCTGCGAGCGAAGTTCATAACATCATCGACAACATCGGCTTGCCCTATAGCGGCATCAATCTCTCCTACAGCAATTCGGCGCCGGTCGGCACATCGGATGCCGACATTCTTGTAACGCTTTCCGCCAAGCACCATCCCACGGACAATTACATTCAGCAGCTTCGCCTAAACCTGCCGAAACAGTTTCCGGGCGTTTCGTTCGCTTTCTTGCCCGCCGACATGGTTAGCCAAATCTTGAATTTCGGCTTACCGGCGCCGATCGATGTGCAAATTGTGGGAAACGATATGGAGGGTAACCGGCTCTACGCCGACAAACTGCTCGAGAAAATGAGGTACGTTTCAGGAGCCTCGGATCTGCGAATTCAGCAGCCCTTCGATGAGCCTTATTTGCGCCTCAGGGTCGAACGCACCAAAGCAGAACAGCTTGGTTTCACCGCCCACGACATCGCTCAAAATCTTCTCGTGTCTTTGAGCGGCAGCTTCCAAACCTCACCCACCTTTTGGGTGGACCCGAAGAATCGTGTCAGCTATCAAATCGCAACCCAGACTCCCCAATACCGTACGGACACATTGCAGGATGTAGCAAATATTCCGATCACGGATACGGATCCGACCGCTCCTCCATCGCTCATGGCCAGCTTGGTATCCGTGCAACGCGGGGCGGGAATGGCAGTGGTTTCTCATTACAATGTAGCCCCAGTGATCGACATCTTTGGCGCTACCGCGGGACGTGACCTGGGGGGCGTGGCCGACGATATTAACAAGATCCTTGACGCCACTCGCCAGCAATTACCGCGCGGTTCTCGAGTCGTTGTCCGTGGGCAGGTTCAGACGATGCAAGCCTCCTACATCGGCCTTCTGAGCGGACTGGCGTTCTCGATCGTGCTCGTATACCTGCTGATCGTAGTCAACTTTCAGTCCTGGCTGGATCCCTTCATCATGATTTCCGCGCTGCCCGCGGCGCTCGCAGGGATTGCCTGGTTCTTATTTATCACGCACACCACCCTGAGCGTACCGGCACTCATGGGGGCAATCATGTGCATGGGCGTAGCAACTTCAAACAGCATTCTGGTCGTGAGTTTTGCCACTGAAAAGATGACGGAAGGAATGGATTCACTTGGCGCCGCACTAGAAGCCGGGTTCACGCGTTTTCGGCCTGTGCTGATGACCGCGCTGGCCATGATTATCGGCATGGTGCCAATGGCCCTTGGACTAGGCGACGGCGGCGAGCAAAACGCTCCTCTGGGCCGAGCGGTGATCGGCGGGCTGCTTTTCGCCACCGTTTCGACACTGTTTTTTGTTCCGGCATTCTTCAGCGTTTTGCAAGGTTCACGCCGGCATCCCGCCGAATCAGCACACGAACACTAGACGCCAAGCCATATGGAGTCAATTATGCTGCCTCAACCTCAATCCGAAGATACGAAACAAATCAGCGGACACTCGCTTCCACACGCTCTTCCACCCCCTCTTCCAATGATTAATGTGGAAGTCAGGGAGCGTTCGCCTAAAAATAGTTCGCCTAAACATTGGCTGAGCCTGGCGATTGCGGTGATCGTGGTTGCCGCCCTCCTGGGATCGGGGATCTGGTCGCGCGTCAAGGCCCGCAACACCCTAAACGCGCAGACGGATCAAGCGGCTCTGACGGCAGTGTCCGTTGTTTCACCCAAACTAACTGCGCCCGCCGACGAACTCATCCTTCCCGGGAATGTGCAACCGTTCATCACATCACCCATTTATTCCCGCACGAACGGTTATCTGAAGAAGTGGTATTTCGATATTGGAGCGCACGTCAAGGCGGGACAACTGTTAGCTGTGATCGAGACGCCGGAAGTCGATCAGCAACTCCAGCAAGCCCGCAGCAACCTGCTAACCGCGCAAGCAAATCTCGAGCTCGCTTCAATTACCAAAACTCGCTATCAGGGACTCTTGAAAAGCAATGCCGTCGCTCAGCAAGACGTCGACAACGCGGTCGGTACGTTCAATGCGAATAAGGCAATCGTCGAAGCCGACAAGGCAGCCGTCGAGCAATACTCGGCATTGGTCTCTTTTGAAAAGGTCTACGCGCCATTCGATGGTGTGATTACGGCGCGCAATACGGATATCGGCGACCTGATCACTTCCGGCAGCAGCGGCGGAGTTAAGACCGACCTGTTTCATATCGCTCAACCGGAATTGTTGCGGGTGTACGTAAATGTTNNGGCCGCAAATTTAAGGGAAAACTGGTGCGCACCGCCGAAGCCATCAATATGACAACCCGCACCCTGCTGATCGAAGTGGATGTGGCCAATCCCGCCGGTACTCTACTCACGGGTTCCTACGCTGAGGTCCACTTGGCGGTTCCGACGCAGGCTTCCACTTTCTTGCTTCCGGTGAATACTCTCCTATTCCGCTCCGAGGGTTTACGTGTCGGCGTGGTGAAAGATGGGAAAGTTGTACTGACTCCCCTGACTCCCGGGCACGACTTCGGAAATGAAATAGAGATCGTGTCTGGCCTCAAGGCCAACGATCAGGTCATCATCAATCCACCCGACTCCATCATCTCCGGACAGGGAGTCCAAATTGTTCAGGCAACAT
>PLBX01000085.1 GCA_003135495.1 Acidobacteriaceae bacterium
AGAAATACCGGGGCCGATCATAGGATGTGCGGCTCAACTGTTCTCCTGACCTGCCAGTCCGTCACAGAACATGCAGCCAAACACGTGAGAACCCTCTAAGTCCCCCGCAACTTCCTCGTTGCACCACCCGCATTCCCCCACGCGATCGTTTCATTCCCGCATGACACGCACAGGTAGCCGTCCCCAAATTCGATGACGGAGTGCTCTTTGGCGTACGAGCATTCGGGGCAGTATGCCACTCCCTCTGCTTCAAACTTTTCCATGAGGAAGTCGATGTCATATGACGTGTCACACTCGGGGCAGGTTCCCTCTGCAACGTCAAATTCAACTTCAGCCTTGTTGCACTCGGGACACTGAACCCGGATATGGTTCCGCGAGGTGTCGCACACCAGACAGAGACTTTCCTTGACGAGCGCTCCAATCTCAGTGACTTCGGCCGCCGGCATCTTGCATAGGTGGCATGTGGAGACGGTACCCCCCGCTGCCTTGAAGGCTTCGAGCCGTGATCTGATGATCGCAAACTTAGCCTTGAGGTAATGGCGGAGTCTGCTGAGAGACCCTTCAACGTTGGCTATTGAGTCGTAATGATTCTCGAACTGCATCCTCCAGCGATGACGAAGCAGTCTCATCAGAAAGACTCCAGCTTTCAGCTGCTCGATCACGATCTGTTCGACGAGATTGGAGTCCGGCTTCCCCGCGTATGTTCCGTGAAAGAAATGCACCACGCGGTTGCGGTGCTCGGCGAGACCGAGGAAGCATGTACGCTCCTCATTCAAATTTTCACCACAGATTTTTTCCAAGCGCTCAAACGCGCGGCGCATGCTCACGGATTCAAAGTCCCCCGTGCTGAACTGTTCCCGGCTTACCTCCCCCGGTTTAGCAACTACGAGCGACCAGTGTTCGAGCAGAAGGCGCGCCTTGAGGAACAACTCGATGCCCGCACAAAAGTGGATGACGGAATATTTTGGACGCTCTTCGATTTCTGCTACCGCAACCTCTAGAAAATCGACGGCATTTTCGACGAGGCTGTCGAAGCCAGGCGGCGACTCCGGGATTTCTTCTCCCGACAGGTCCGGCAGAGGATCGGTATCAAAACGTGTGTCATCGATATCCATTTATCCCCAATTTTACTCGCTCGGATAACCTTAAGGGTCATTTCGTCGGCCACCGCCGATCGATCTCCGCGAGGATGTGTTCCGCGTAACGGATCGCGTCCGCGACGGCGCTGATCGTGCCAAGGCATAAGGTTTGGCACCGGGGTATATAATCGCACCGATCTGAGGGCAGTAGTGACTATGAATAAGGTCCAAACGCAGTAACATCTTGGCGCTTAGGATGAATCATGGCTGACACGAATTATGAAGATCTAGTCAAACAGGCTGAACAGGCTGTGGGTCCTGTAAAGGACCCTGAGTTAAAGCGAATCGCCTTTGAAAAAATCTTGGACGCCCTGCTTGAGATACCTGAAGCACAACGGGATACTAAAACGAAGTCGAAAAAGAGCAGGGCGAGGCGGTTCAGTGGCAGAAAATCGACTGAGGGACAAAAGGCCACGAAAAAACGCGCTGGAACGGCAGCTTATATCGAGGAACTAATTGATGAGCAGTTCTTTGCCAAACCTAAGACGATAGCAGCCGTCAAGGCAGAGTTAGGCAATAGAGGCCATCATATTCCTTTAACCAGCCTGAGCGGTCCCCTCCAAAGTCTCTGTCAGAGGAAGCGACTGCGTAGAGAGAAGAGTCAATCAACTGATGGTGGCAAAAAGGCGTTTTCTTACTCGAACTGGTAATGGCAAAGAATGATCATGAAATAGTCGCCCCTCCCGACATTGAGTTGCAGCAGTTGGTTGAGAAAACCATTGATGTTGCGAAGAAGGCGCGCCGGAACCGCGCATCACTATCAGGCTTGAATTTCTATGCCGACAAGCTGGCAAAGCTCAAAACTGATGCCGTCGTACGCTTTCGGCAGTTGAATGACCCGTCTGTCGGCGACATTTCTGCTATGGCTGAAATGGTGGAAGTTGTCTTTGCTGCCGAAACCGATTACAGGCGGAGGGTTGAGCTTGCGCGAAATTTGCTTCATGAACTTAAGACAAAGAAATGGCGGTCGACTCAGGCACCTGTTCTGCCCGAAGAGGAGGGACTATTTCCTCTGAGTCTGATGGCAAAGACTCGACGGGGCTACCTGACTACTGTCTGCCGTCAAATGAACGGTTGCTTTGGCTCAGGATGGTACGATGCGGCGGCGGTCATGATGCGCCGTCTCTTAGAGACGAGTATCATCGAGGCATTTGAGGCTCAGCATCTCGACGGCAAGATTAAAAATGCGCAAGGCGACTTTTTTCAATTGTCCGATCTAATCAGTGCAGCACTAGCAGAGACGACTTGGAATCTTTCGAGGAATACAAAAAAGGCGCTGCCCACTCTGCGAGATGTTGGACATATATCCGCTCATGCTCGGCGGTACACGGCACAGAAGGCTGATATTCTCAAGGTCAGTCAAGACTGTCGCATAGCCATCGAGGAGTTCTTGCATCTTGCTGGTCTAATTACTTAGCTCCGCACCTGGTTGATTTTCCTCATAGCATTCGTGCAATGATTTGCTTTGTGAAGTGGGTCTGGGGGCTGAGTCTACGATCTGGGTTCAATCTGGGTTCAATTCTGATCCTTCCTGACCTACCGACCGCCTAGTCGACCGCTGTAGAGTCAATGGTTTAAGCGTTTCGTAAAGTACCTGTGTATCTGTTGGACTATGGTTCAAACCGGGGCACCCACCCGCTTGGGAGGCCGTTGTTAGTGTAATGGCGATTTTTCGCCAACGGACCTACGGCCGCCACCATGCAAGGGACTTGCGTGAGGAGTTCCAGTAGAAGTTGTTCGCAAAACCAGCAAAAGGTTGGGGCAAGCTCTTCCGTGCGGGTGCTAACGTGCGCCATCACCCCGAAAGCCGCGCTAAAAAATGACGCGAGATATCCCGTGCGGATATCCCATGTCGAAATCGACGCCAGCAAAAAGCTGGACACACGGGTGGGTCTACTCCCACCGCTGCGTATTTTCAGCAAGCGCCAAAAAAGCCGCTGAATCGCTCAGCGGCCTCCGAACTTAACGTCAGTCGCCGATTTTCTGGTCCGCCTGCGAACTGTGCGAAGCAACCATCTTCCATGCACCTTTCTCGTTGACCCACGTATCCGTCGTCAGGACTGTGCGTGTGCGATGTTCACCTTCGACCATAATGTCGTAAGAATCCTTGTACCGCGCAATCGCCGTATTATCGCCGTACACGCTCACCTTGATGTCGGTAATATCCCGCTTGCTCGTCTTGTTTTTTGCGGGGTTGCCGGCCTGCTTCTGCAACTCCGAGCTGCTCTCCCAGGCTCCCCAACTGGTGCCCATTGTGTAGTCTGAGGCCTGGTGCGCTTTCATCCACTCCCCAGTTTGGCCTGCCACATCGGCCTTTGCCGACTCCTTCTCCATCTTCGTAATGGCATCCTCTATACTCTTCGCATCCGCGCTCTTGGCCAGTACTGCCGGAGTCGCCATCGCCATCACCAATATCGCGGACAACACACTTGCCGACCACTTCCATTCATGATTCAACATTGTCTCTCCTCAAATTTAGGGTTATAACCAGATTTGTACTTGATGTCGCCTGCGAACTGTAGTGGAAGTGTCTGAAAGAAGCAACTCGCCGCCTCCATTCACTTCGCTTTCTCGCACCATGTCAGCCGCACTATGACAGGCCCAGGGCTGCGCAAACCTCACATATCGCGCTTGCCCCAAACGTGAGAAAGACAAAGCACCAACATTCTAGCTGGCGTAACCAGGCGTGGGTGTTGAAA
>PLBX01000487.1 GCA_003135495.1 Acidobacteriaceae bacterium
CTTGCGTTGCGGGATGCCGGCTTCGCGGGCCCACCTGCGCACCATCTCGTTGACTTCAGGATCGAGAATCGGACGCCGATTCTCGTCGTACTTGTACCAGCCCGCAGCGGTTTTCTGGCCGTAGCGCCCAAGTTCGCAGAGGCGGTCCTCCGCGAACGGCTGCCGCACCCCGGGCTTTTCAAGGTGCCGGTACTCTTTACGGATNNCGATAGGGGCCGAACATGCGGTTTCCCACAAAGCCCCGGCAGTTGCCGACGAGCACCCCAACTTTTCCCAGTTTCCTAGAGAGTTGCATGCAGGTCGCGATCACTTCTTTGCTGCTCGACTTGCCGCGCACGATCTCGAGCAGGCGCATAATATTCGCCGGGCTGAAAAAATGCGTGCCAATGACGGCATCGGGCCGCGATGTGGCTGAGGCTATCTCGTCTATGTCGAGCGTTGATGTGTTACTCGCCAGGATCGTGCCTGGCCGGCACACGCGATCCAACTGGCCGAAGACTTCTTTCTTGAGCGCCATGCCTTCGAACACGGCCTCGACGACCATATCGACCTTGCCGAAATCGTCGTAGCTGAGCGTCGGCTTGATGAGTTGCAGGCGTTCATCCACGAATTGCTGCGTAAGCCGGCCGCGTTTAACCGAACTCTGATAGTTCTTCTGGATGGTGGCCAGTCCGCGATGAAGAGCCGGCTCGTCGGCCTCCTTCAGCAACACGGGAAATCCGGCGTTGGCAAATACGATGGCAATTCCAGCGCCCATCGTTCCGGCACCGACTACCGCCACCGAGTTCACCGGGATGATCACGGTCTCTTTCGGAATGTCTGCGATCTTGGCTACTTCACGCTCGCCGAAGAACGCATGAATGAGGGCCTTGGATTGATCCGAGAAAAGGCACTCGCCGAACAGTTTTTGTTCCACCTGGCATCCTTCTTCAAAAGAGAGCCTGGTGGCGGCTTCAACCGCATCGATGGCCGCAAGCGGTGCCATCATGCCACGCTGTTTGGTGTGAGCCTTTTCGCGCGCGGCAGCGAAGACCGATGCGTTCTGCTCGGGAACGCCGAGTTTATCTTTTTCGTTCCGCTCGCGAGTTTTGCGCAGTGGTTTCGCAGCGATGTCGCGGGAGAAAGCTAGGGCGCCCGGCAACAGATCGCCTTCGATCAGATGATCGACGAGACCGAGTTTCAGCGCCTCCTGAGCGGTAATCGGATTGCCTTCCGCGCACATCTCGACGGCCTTGGCGACGCCCACCAGCCGAGGCAGCCGCTGGGTGCCACCTGCGCCGGGAATAATGCCTAGCTTCACTTCGGGCTGACCCAGCTGTGCATTCGGAGCCGCCACACGATAGTGGCAGGCCATCGCCAGTTCCAACCCGCCGCCAAAGGCAGAGCCGTGTATGGCCACCACCACTGGTCTTTGCACATCTTCTATCTGAAGCAGGAGCGGAAGCAGGCCCGCGCCTCGCTGGGTCTTGCCGGACGTGATCTTGCCGAATTCTTTTATGTCCGCGCCGGCGATGAACGTACGGCCGCCACCAATCAGCACCACCGCCTTGACGCCGTCGTCATGGCCCACCTGCGCAATAATTTGTGCAATCGCCTTCGCGACCCCAGGGCTCAAAGCGTTCACTGGAGGGTTATTGATGGTGATAATCGCGACATCTTTATCTNNCAAAGGTTCACTTGCGCGCCGTAAATTCGTGCGCGTTGTGTTCCTGTTCGCTCCAATACTTTTTGCGCAATCCTTTTTTCAGAATTTTCCCGGTAGCAGTCTTGGGCAAACTCTCCAGGAACTCGATCGACCGTGGGCACTTGTAGTGCGCAATACGAGAGCGGCAGAATTCGAGCAGTTCCGCTTCCGTTGGGTTAGATCCGGGTTTCGCTACAACCAGCGCCTTGGGCACCTCGCCCCATTTTTCGTCTGGGACTGGAATGACGGCAGCCTCGTAAACCGCGGGATGCGCCAGGAGCGCCTTCTCCACTTCGAGCGATGAAATGTTCTCACCGCCGCTGACAATAATGTCTTTCTTGCGATCAGCGATGAGGATGCGTCCATCCTCGCTGATGGTGGCCATGTCTCCGGTATGAAACCAGCCACCGCGCATCGCTTCCGCTGTCGCCGCCGGCTGTTGCCAGTAGCCCTGCATCACACCGTCGGAACGAGCGACAATCTCCCCCATGGTTTTTCCGTCGCGGGCAACATCGTTGTCCTCGAAGTCCACGACCCGAAGCTCCACGCCCGGAATCGCGTATCCGGTCATCGCCCGTGCCACGTAAAGCTCTCCACCATCGAATTGCTCTCCCGGCTTCAGTTTGGCGGTGGAGAGAACCGGCGCAGTTTCCGTTAGGCCGTATCCGGCAAAACACGCGCAGCCAAGCTTTTCCTCGGTCTCGCGCACCAAGGTTGGAGAAGAAGCCGCTCCTCCGATCGAAATCCACTCCAGACTGCTCAAGTCGTATTTTTGCCGGTCTGGCGAATTCACCAATGCCGTTGCCATGATCGGCACAAGGCTCAGCGAGTCGACGCGCTCGCGCTGAATCAACTGGAAGACTTCCGGGCAGGTAAAGCGCTGAAGCATGACATGTTTCCCTCCCACGAAGGTGACTGAATGGGCAGTACCCCAACCGTTGGCATGGAACAGTGGAATTGTATGCAGATTTACGCTATCCGGCTTGGTCATGAACGTCACAATAACNNTAGAACAGTTCAGCCAAGGAGTTTTCGTCGAAGTCCATCACATCCGCCCGGTAAGGCGTCGCCGCCGCCAGAATGTCTTCATAATTTCTTGGCGAGAGCCAGGCTCCCTGCGGTGCAGCGTCAAGCATGAAGAAAGTCTGCACAGTTGAAACGCTTTGCCGAAAAGAATCCACGACCTCAGCGAACTCTTTTTCCAGGAAGAGCACTTTCACCCCGGCGTCATTCAGAATGTAGGCCAGTTCCCGAGGAGCGAGCCGGAAGTTCAACGGGAGCAACACCGCGCCGGCTTCCAGTACACCGTAATATGCTTCGAGAAGCCGATGGCAATTCAGGCTGAGAAATGCAACCCGGTCGCCCGCTTTCACCCCCGCTTCGCGCAGAGCACCGGCGAGACGGCTGGCACGTTCACCGAACTGCGCGTAAGTGAAACGACGGTCTCCACAAACCACGGCGGTCTTGCCGGGGAACTGCTGTTCGGCATNNTGACCGGTGACATAGTTCGAGGCGGCAGAAGCGAGAAACACAGCAGCTCCTTTCAAGTCATGTTCATTGCCAAAACGCCGCAACGGAATGTGGGAGAGAAAAAGCTCCTCATGGTGCTCCAGGACGCGGTTCGACATGTGTGTGGGAAACCAGCCAGGAGCAATTGCATTTACCTGAATGTTGTGACTTGCCCATTTGCAGGCCAAGTCTTTGGTAAAACTGATGACTCCACCCTTGCTGGCGTGATAGCCAATGGCTGAAAGTTCCGCCGGAGCCCCACCCAGTCCAGCCACTGACGCAATATTAATGATTTTTCCCGCGCTGTTCTTGCACGCGCTGTTCTCGGCCCTGCCTTGGCGGATCATGACTTTGCCGACCGCCTGGGCGCACAGAAAAGTTCCGGTCAGGTTCGTCTCGATGACCTCATTCCATTGCTCAGGCGTCATCGACGCGACGTCGGTGAAGATGCCGACGCCGGCGTTGTTGACGAGNNGCGCCCCAGGATATTCCCGCGTTATTGATGAGTACATCGATTCGCCCGAACTGGGAGAGGGTCGCTTCCACCATCTCCTGAATACTGTCCGGGTTCTTGACATCGCAGCCAAGGGCAATGGCTTTGACGCCGAGTTGCTGCAATTCTTCGGCGGCCTGATGGCAGCGTTCCTTCTTGCGAGCGCACAACACCAC
>PLBX01000283.1 GCA_003135495.1 Acidobacteriaceae bacterium
GCCGAGTTATTTCCGCAGCCTCACGTCGAAAAATGGCACTAGCACAGAAAGCGCGATGGGCGAGTGTGCGGAAACAGTCGCAGCCAGCGGCCCCGGTAACGAAATCAACAGGTGAGTCACCTGCCAAGCGTACTATGTCGGCATCAGCCCGCAGGAAGATCGCGGCGACACTGCGGGCGAGGTGGGCGAAGATACGTGCCGCAAAGAAAGCGGCGTAGAGACAACGGAGCCTGCTGCGAGTATGCGGCAGAAAATTGAGTTTTAAGTCGCTTGCCCAACCGATTCGTTCTGCGACGGCGGCCCTGGGTGTCTTCCACGGCCTTGTTTCCTCTCATTGGAATTCCGGCAATATTCAAGGGGTACAATTTGAATAATGGAAAGCGGCCAAATCGAGAAGAAACGACAGCAACGCAAGACTTTCTTGCGAGCACTATATGGATTGGTGGACGGCCGCGAAGGCTTCACGATCACACCAATGCAATACTTTGCGCTTGGGTCTCAAATTGGGCTGGATCGGGATGTCACAGGTCAGACCGTCCGCTTCCTTGTATCGGAAGGGCTGCTAGCGCATAAACCTGCGTCGGAGGTAGTTGCCTTCACTCGCAATGGGGTTGCCGAAGTCGAACGCCAAACGGATGAACAAACGTCGAAGCAAACGGACGAATATTTCGCACGAATGGCCGTCGCGGAAGCAAGACTGAGTGTTCCTGAGCCTGATGGCAGAACACATCCTAAGGTCGGCGTCGTGATTGTCAAGGAGGGTCGTGTCCTCGCTAAGGCGCACCGCGGTGAATTTCCCAGCGAACACGCAGAATTCATCGCGCTCGAAAGGAAGTTATCTGACGTTTCCATCGCTGGCGCGACTGTCTATGCAACTTTGGAACCTTGCACAGCCCGCACCCAGCCAAAGGTTCCCTGTGCCGAACGACTTGCGGGACGAAAAGTTGCACGTGTTTTCATCGGAATGCTTGATCCGAATCCTAACATAAGAGGTATGGGCCAAATAATCTTGAGTGAGGCGAACATCGAGACTCAATTTTTCCCGCGAGAGTTGATGGCGGAGGTCGAAGAATTGAACCGTGATTTCATCAGAGAACAAAAGCGGAAGTCTGTTCCAACGGGGCGGATCGCTGGTGATCAAAGGGCCGAAATCGTCCCATCATTGAAGGGAGAAGAAATAACGGAAGCCCTGCCCGCGCTACGTCCTCGCATCGTCGCAGTCCGATACCGAACTCAATCATCGGACAACCGCTCTGGCTTGTTCTTAGTCAATGAAGGAGAGTCAGCCTACGACATCAACATTTCAAATATTCAATTCGGCACATCAAAGTTAGTGTTTCATGTTGGGGAAATTTCGCGCCTCGTTAAGTTGGACGGTGAGCATCTTTGCGAGACTTGGATCGAACGAAAACCAGGCGATGGATTGCTGGGGAACGGGTTATTTCACGAGATGGTATTACAGCGGGTCGATGGCATCGAAATTTCGATCCGTTACAAGGACGGGGACAATGTCTACTACATCGCAAGACGCAGAATAGAGCGGGACGTGAGGGTTCGTGGCGGCATCGTTGTCAGATATCTAGGGCAAGAACTGACGGTTTCGCCAGCGAGTGAAATCATTCCAAGCGCAAACGACCCACGAATTCGCGTGGAAGTGACGTCTGTCATGAAAGAGGAATTTTGCAGGGAAACGCACGTCATACTCCACAACGAAGGCGGTGGTACGGCATATCGGGTTAAGGTAGAGAACATCGATCTCAGCGGTTCGAAATCCGGCAAAGCCGTGGCATCATTCCCCACAGAGGAAAGCATACCTTCGCAGCATCTCAAAGCCGTGCTACCGGAGATTGACAGTCAATTTTCTTCTTGGGCCAGCGATTTAGTCCCGTTCTTGAAGTGGTCGGCTGAGTCATCACCCGAACCTCGGTACTTGTCTGTTACTTATTATGATTACGCTGGAAATCGGTTCCAGACTACAGCGGAAGTAGTTTACGTCCCGCTCGCAGGAGAGGACTTCTCTTCGACGATAAGTCAATTTCATCGGAAAAATGTGGTTGAGGTCATAGCCGAAAGAAAAGAACGTCGGGCGGCCGGAGTTTCTGAAATAGCAGTTAGTAATCATCGATTTCGGAAAGTATTCACCGCTCCGAGTAAGTGAAGATTGGACGTCCGGTCATTTTCACTAACGTGCCGCCAGACTGGCCCTAAAGGCTGCCATGACCTCTGAAACGCGGGAGCCGACCTGAGCCCCTCGCCGAGCAGGAAGCGACCTCTCAGCAGCGGCACAATTATGCGTCGACAGTAAATTTAATCCTAATATTTCCTAATGTTTTTGGCAGTTTGAAAGCCTTCAGATCGAACATAGCAAGTTTTAAATAAACTCAAATTACAGAAAACACTGTAGCTTGTAGATAGTAGGCGCAACGATTGGACACACCGAGAAAATCCCCCTCCCGGCACCACGTTTCAACCTTACGATTGATGCGATCACTAGACGGTGGTGGCTTCGTCGGGATTCTCTTCGGTAGGGTCACTATGCTCAAAACTATGCCCGTCGCGAAGTTCTAACCTTCCAAGAGCCTCCACAATGTCCCCCTGAGACACGATTGCATATCGCAATCCCGTGAAAAGAGTTTTTCAACAGCCACGCCTGTAACGCCAACTATCCCATCCCGTGGTTACTGTTCGCCGGGGCGACGAGGCCCGCTACCGCATAACTCCCATCATAAGAAGAACTTGAACGGGTATTCTTAGTGGCTAAGTGATTTGCGTGGAGTTAGGAGATCACTTAGATGTTAATGTTGTGTTATAGGGCTTGACTTAGCTGGCGATAAGAGTAGTGTTCATGAGTAATCTGCTCGCTGAATTATTAGTAGTTTCCCTGTTTGCCGGCTCCCGGTGCACGAGACGATTTGACCCGCCCAAGAGGTGAGGAGTAGGACGGTTCCCAGCCGTTCCAGTTTCATTCTCTTAGGATTCTTTGCAGACAACTCATTCTGCCAAATCGCGCCTTGCCCGCGGTTGTCACGGACGAAAGTCCGGCGCCAGGGCCGCGAACCTGTCAACGGCGAGCCGGGCCAAGCTGTAAGTTCTCGGTGTCCAAGCTCAACTTAACAATTCAAAAAATTAATGTGGAGGAAAAGTATGATCAAAAAGAACAACGTAGTGTGTCCATCTCTGTTGGTGGTAACAGCATTAGCGATGTGTTTCCTGGTACAAGCTGCCCAGGCATCCACGGTATCGGTTGGCACGCCGAATTGTACGAATCTCGTAAATTTCGCAACCATTCAGTTGGCGGTTAATGCCGTTCCTGCTGGAAGCACGATTAAAATTTGCCCTGGCAATTACCCGGAACAGGTCTTAATCAACAAGAGACTTACTCTCATGGGGATTCCAAACGGGACACAGGATGCCGTCGTAATTTCTCCTCCGGCGGGGGGTATGGTTGCGAACGGGGCAGTTGATCCTAGGGGCCCAGTCGCAGCCCAGATCCTGGTTCAGAGCACGCCTGGTCCGGTTTCGATCAGTAATCTAACGGTGGACGGCAAGGGCAACCAGTACACCGGCGGCGACCTTCGCGGTATTTGTTATCAGGATGCGTCGGGCGTGGTGAATCACGTTGCCGTTCGTAACGAGATACCAAACGACATCCCAACAGGCGATCAATGGGGACAAGGGATATTTGTCGAGACGATAAGCTCACCTGGCGCCACTTTAACGGTCGAAAATAGTTCAGTCCACAATTACAACAAGAACGGAATCGTGGCGCGGTATGCCGGTGCCTCATTGATCGCCACCGGGAACTACGTTCAGGGATCCGGCCCGATCGATGTTATTGCGCAGAACGGCATCGAGCTTGCCTTTGACGGTGCCACGGGCTCGATTAAGAGCAACACCGTGATCGACAATTTCTATACTCCAACCACCAGCAGCTCAGCCGATATTTTGCTCTACGACGCCGCGGAAAGTGCCTCAATCGCGGTCTCTGGCAATACGTTGGGGAACAGCAACTATGCTGTCTCGCTGTTCACCGATGCCGCAGGTACTTTTGGTGATGGCGTTACCGTTACGAACAATAAAATCTTTGGCACGTCAACCTTTGATGCCATCGACGTCTGCACCAACGGGAATACAATCACGGGCAACACGATCTTCAACAGCTCTGAATCGGGCATTCATTTGGATGCCTCATGCACAGGCACGGGCATCGGCAACAATGTAAGCGCGAACATCATTCTGGAAAGCGCGTGTGCTGGTATTCTTGCCGATCCTGGCACAGGCAATGTAAACACCAACACCTTCTACACGGTGCCGTTTCCAGTCACCAGCTCCACTGCATCGTGTACTTTGCCTAGCGGTCCGGCGCGTGCGAAAACGGCAGCCAAATTTAAACCATAAGAATTAGGTCAGCAGGCACGAAACGGCGGCAAGGTAAACCGAGCCGGGAATCAGATTCAGATTCCCGGCGTTTTTAGAATCGAAGGATTCTGGTGCGTTGAGTGCTGGCGACCGCCCCTGGTCGAGATGGCACCGTGGCTGGCCTCGCTTCGCGACCCCAACGGGACAACCCCTCTACCCGCCAATCGCCGATACCACTTGCTCTTTTTCAAAATGAAGGATTTTCGTCCTTTGGGCTTTCGTCCGGCCGGTCTGGACCAGCGTTGCTCCCGCGAGACAGTCGCATTCGCGTAAGCTATCGCACTTTTTCCTGAATCGCTTCGTCAAACACGATATTGTTCTTCTCCAGAAATTGCCCAGGGCGCGATTCGCGCGCCTCACTATTGCCCAAGGTCTCTCGCTGTGCTAACTTCCCTTGAATCCGTATCGAGGGTACCCACATGCTATTAGCCGTTCTGGCGGTCGTCGTTCTTCTGGGATTCTTCCTGATTGCGATGTACAACAGCCTGGTGCAGCTGCGGGTGCGCTCTGAGTCGGCTTGGTCAGATATCGACGTTCAGCTCAAGCGGCGCCACGATCTGATCCCGAACCTGGTTGAAACCGTGAAGGGCTATGCCACTCACGAAAAAAGTACGTTCGAAGACATTGCGAAATTTCGCTCGATGGCGATGCAGGCAACCGGGCCTGTCGACAAAGCCGCCGCTGAAAATCAGCTTACCGGCGCGCTGAAAAGTTTGTTTGCGGTTGCTGAAAATTATCCTCAGCTTCAGGCCTCGCAGGAATTCACGCAGTTGCAGAACTCGCTCAGCGAGATTGAAGACGCCATCCAAAATGCGCGCCGCTACTATAACGCTGTCGTCCGAGACCTCAATACCAAGATTCAATCTTTCCCTACAAATATTCTGGCTGGAATGTTCGGATTCCAGCAGAAGCAATTCTTTGAAACCGCAGCCGCCGATCGCGAACCGGTGGCAGTGAAATTTTAGGCATGCCGCCGCCGCGATCGCTTCGTAATCAGCCGCCGCGAAAATCCAGCGGTTCCCCGTGTTTCCCCGTGTTCCCTGTGGTAAAGATTTTTGCGTTGCTGTTGCTTCTCGTTTCCAGTGTCGCTCAAGCCCAAGCGCGCAATTGGCGGGTGAAAGACTTTCAGGACACAATCTCCATCGCTGCCGACGGCACCACCCTGGTCAGCGAAAAAATCACCCTCGACTTTGTGGGCGAGTGGCACGGCATCCATCGCACGATTCCAGTCGAGTATCCCGGGGCTGACGGATCGAACTACACCCTTTTTCTCAAAGTCATCAGCGTGACCGACGAAGATGGGAAGAAGCTCAAATATGATTCCAGCAAGTCTGGCGCGTACCGCGATCTCAAAATTTATCATCCGGGCGCCGTCGACACCACACGCGTCGTAAACATCGATTACTCTGTGCGCAATGCCGTCCGCTTTTTTGGCAGCAACAGCGGAAGTAACAACGACAACTATGCGGAGTTCTACTGGAATGTAACTGGAAACGATTGGCCGGTGCCGATCGATCACGCCTCTGCCTTCATCACCCTGCCCGAAAACGCGGTGGGCGGAATTCGCGCCCAGGCTTTCACCGGCGCCTACGGTTCGAAGCAAAGCGAAGCGAACGTGGAAGTTAAAGCCGCGAACGTCATGTTCGAAACTACCCGTCCGCTTCCCATGCGGGGCGGCGCAACTATTGATATTTATATTCCGGCGGGCATTATCAAAGCTCCGTCGGCGCTCACAAAATTATTCTGGTTTTTGGGCAGCAATCCCATCCTCTTCTTACCCTTTTTTACTTTCGCCGTCATGTTTGCGCTCTGGTATTCCGTTGGACGCGATCCCGATCCCGGAATCTCCGTCGCCCCGCAGTACGAGCCTCCGAAAGGCATTTGCCCGGCTGAGGCTGGAACGTTAGTCGACGACACCATCCATCCACGCGACATTACCAGCACCATCGTCGATCTTGCTGTCCGCGGCTACATCAAGATCGAAGAAAAAGTCGACACGTTCCTCGTCTTTCACCACAAAGATTATTTATTCCATTTGCTCAAACCGCGCGAGCAGTGGGGATCAGATCTCACACCGCACGAACGCGTGATGCTGGAGAATATTTTTCTGGGCGGAACTGAAACTCAGCTATCCAGCCTGAAGAACCGCTTCTACACGGTCATTCCGATTGTTCGCCAAGACATTATGTCGTCGCTCAAGAGTAAAGGCATCTACATGCTCGATCCGGAATCGGCGAATGGCTATAGCATCGCCGTGGGTATAGCGATTGCGATTCTGGTAATTGCCATCCAAGTCATGGGATGGATGAACCTCTTCTATTCTGTTCCGCTGCTGATCGGGAGCGCGATTGTTTCGGCAATTATCTGGTGGCTGTTTGCCCGGCAGATGACCGCAAAGACGGTAGCCGGAGCACGCACCAGAATCGCAGTTCTTGGATTTGAAGAATTCATGAACCGGGTTGACGCCGACCGCATCAAGCGCATGCCGCCCGACACGTTCGAAAAATTTCTCCCCTACGCCATGGCCTTAGGCGTGGAACACCACTGGGCGCAAGCCTTCGACGGCATCATTAAAGACCCGCCAAGCTGGTACGTTTCGCCCAATGGATACACGGGCTTTAGCCCACTCTTCTTTTCCAGTTCCATGCACAGCATGGCGTCAGACATGCACCAGGTGTTTGTTTCAACTCCAAGGTCGAGTTCTACCGGCTCCGGATTCAGCAGTGGAGGCGGCTTTTCAGGCGGAGGCTTTTCCGGAGGCGGATTCGGCGGCGGTGGGGGCAGCGCCTTCTAGCATTGGCATATAACTGACCCTACCTCGTCATCCTGAGCGAAGCGAAGGACCTGAAGTTAGTAGCGAAATGCAGATCCCTCACTCCGTTCGGGATGACAATTACAGAAGGATGTTGATTCGTCGAATTGAGTCACAAAGTTTGCGCAGAGCTACCGCATCGACTCTTCGATTTCTGAGATCCAGTCGGGGCGCTTCAATACTTCGCGAGGCTTTGGTCCATCGGCCGCCCCGACAATGCCATCGCGTTCCATGAGGTCGATAAGGTGAGCGGCGCGGCCGTAGCCGATGCGCAGCCGGCGTTGCAGCAGGGAAGTGGAGGCTTTGCCAAATTCAATCACAAGGCGCACCGCATCATTGAAAAGTGGATCGTTGTCGTCGGCGGAAACTTCTCCAGAACCATCGCCGCCGCCGGATGAGGCTTCGCGATCTTCTTTTGGCGTCTCGAGAAATTTCTCTTGATACTGCGCTTGCCCCTGCGCCTTCCAGAATTCCACGACCGCTTCGATTTCTTTTTCGGTTACGTACGGAGCGTGGAGGCGATGAACTCGCGCTGAGCCCGAAGGCAGGTAGAGCATGTCGCCGCGTCCGAGGAGGGATTCGGCGCCGTTGG
>PLBX01000484.1 GCA_003135495.1 Acidobacteriaceae bacterium
CCGGTGGTGGCATTAATGGTGTACGCCGAGACGTCGCTGGCGCCATCGTTTGCCACGTAGGCGAACTTGCCCGAGGGATCGACGGTTACCGAGTAAGGCTGCGAGCCCGCTGCAAACGGCGAACCCGTGATTTGGGTTAGAGCGCCGGTGGTGGCATTAATGGTGTACGCCGAGACGGTTTTGTCGCCATAGTTCGCCACGTAGGCGAACTTGCCCGAGGGATCGACGGTCACCGATTGAGGAAGCGACCCCGCTGCAAACGGCGAACCCGTGATTTGGGTCAACGCACCGGTGGTGGCATTAATGGTGTACGCCAAGACGTCGGCGTCGTCAGTGTTTGCCACGTAGGCGAACTTGCCCGAGGGATCGACGGTTACTGAGTAAGGCCCCGGCCCCGACCCCGCCGGAAACGGCGAACCCGCGACCGCCGTCAGCGCGCCAGTGTAATCAATCGTGTACGCTGAGACCGTGGCGGCGCCGAAGTTCGCCACGTAGGCGAACCTGGGCGTGTAGGTGACCGGGGTCGTGCCCGTGCTCAAGAAGATGGAACTAGGTAGCCTCTGGGTGCGCACCGTCTTTAGCAAGGTCAGAGCCCCGCTGGCGGCGTTGATCGCGTAAGCCCAGACGTCGTTAGAACCCTGATTGGTCACGTAGAGCAGCGTGCCTGTGGGATCTACCGTCACGGAGGAAGGGTTAATGCCCGCAGCAAAGGGCGAGCTGGTGACTGGAGTTAAAGCACCAGTGGCGGCGTTGATATTGAAAGCCGAGACCACGGAGGTACCATCCCCACCCGCGATGTAGGCAAATTTGCCCGAAGGGGCTATCGTCAACGACGCAGCATCGCTTGCCACCGAAAAAGGCGACCCAGACACGAGTGTGAGGGCGCCGGTGGTAGCGTTAATGCTATATGCCGCGACGTCACTGTCGTTGTTGCTCGTCACGTACAAGAAGTTGCCCGCGGGATTTACCGCCGCTGAGGTAGGGCGCCCTCCATCCGAGGAAGGGAAGGGGAAAGGCGAACCGTCCACTGGAGTGAGAGCGCCGGTAGTTGCGTCAACGGTATAGGCCGAAATGTCAGCGGATGCTGGGCCTTGGTTTGCCACGTATGCGAACTTGCCCGACGGGGATACTACCACGGAGTTAGGATCTTCGCCCGCCGTGAAAGGTGAGCCGGTCACGGGAGTGAGCGCGCCGGTGGCGCCGTCAATGGCATAAACCGAGATGTTACCTGGGCCACTATTCGCCGCGTAGACGAACTTCCCCGAAGGGCCCACGGTTAGCGACACGGGACCATCTCCCGTCGTAAAGGGCGAGCCTGTGATGGGGGTTAGGGCGCCGGTGCTGGCGTTAACGGTATATGCCGAAATGTTGTTGGAAAACCCGTTCGCCACATACGCAAACTTGCCCGACGGGGCCACAGCCACGGAGTCTGGACCCGTCCCCGCGAACACGTAGCCATTCTCTCGCAGTTGTCCCGTGCTCAGGTTCACGGTGTACTCGGAAACAGTGCCGTCGGCGGAATTGGCCACGTAGGCGAAGCGCGGCAGCAAACCACTGGTAGTGCCCGTAAGCTTCACTATCTGCGGGCTGGAGCTGGCATTCGAGCTGACGGTGAGGTCGCCCGGAATCGTACCGGTCCTCCCGATCGGGCTGAAAGTTACGCCGATGGTGCAGCTAGTTAATTCCGGGAGAGTGCTTCCACATGGATTCGTGCCAATGGCAACGGTGCCGTAGTCGCCGCTGGGAGTGATGCTATCAATTGCGAGAGTCGTGTTCTGATGGTTGGTAATGGTTACCGTCTTTGGCGCACTGGTAGTTCCCAGTTGTTGGGTGGCGAAGGCAAGACTAGCTGGGGAGACACTAACCGGAGCTATCGCCGTACCAGAGAGATCGAGAATCTGCCTATTGATGGTGGCGTTATCGCTAAATGTGACCGAGCCCTTGATAGTGCCTGCCTGCGTAGGGCTGAATGTAACTGTAACAGTGCACTGATCGCCTGCTGTCAGGGCGCCGCCGCAGGGCGAAGCATTCCCTGGCGCCGAAACATAATCGGTGCTCGCCGGAAAGCTGGAAATCGTAACCGTGCTGGAGCTATTGTTGGTCACTACCACGGTCTTACCAGCGCTGGTTGCGCCGACCGCGGTGCTGGGAAAAGACAAGCTGGTCGGGCTGAAGCTGAGCGGCGGAGTCTGGCCACCGGTTCCGCTTCCGGAAAGAGCCACTATCTGTAGTATCGAGTCGACCGTTTGAGTGACCGTGAGTGCACCGTTGATCGAGCCATTGGTTTTCGGACTGAAGGTAACTGAAAGCGTGCAGGTAGCATGTCCGATGAGGCTAGTGCCGCATGGATTGGTGCCGCTTCCTATGGCCGCGTAGTCGCCGCTCGTGGTAAAGCTGAAGGTCACGCTCGTATTCAAATCGTTGGTAAGTGTTACGGTCTTGGCTGCACTCGTGACTCCCACAGTAACTGAGCCAAAGGGCAGGCTCGTAGGCGCGACTGTAAGAGGAACCACTCCCGTTCCTTTAGTGGTTATAAGCTGCGGGCTGTTATTAGCGTCGTCGCTAAGGGTGATGACACCGGTCAAAGTTCCCGCCGAGTTTGGCATGAAAGTGATTAGCAGTGTGCAATTGCCAGAAGGTGCGACGCTACCGGCGCAGTTGTCGCTTTCGGAATAATCCCCACTCGCGGTTATCCCGCTGATCGTGAGCGGAGTAATGCCGTCCGTGTTCGTGAGAATTACATTCAGGCTGGAACTAGTGGTGCCCACCGCCTGATTGGGAAAACTCAGGCTGGTACGCGAAAGTTGGACACTTTGAGCGGAAGCAACTCCGCTCCCGGTGAGCAGCCAGAAAAGCAATCCGAGCATCGCCATCCAGGATTTCGGGCAGGGGTTCATGGTAGCCTCCAGATATTGAGGTTCGCTTGTAAGTGAATGCCGAAGCTCAATCGGATTCGTTTGGGGGGAGCCTGAACCGGGTCGCTAGCTTCTGCGGCCAAGCTGCCAAGTAGTAAATCCCCAAACGATCGCTTTGTCAAGGCCGGTGGCGCGGTCCATCGCGATCATTTGAAATCCGTCGTTAATGTCGAAACCTCTTGATGCTCCCCCTCCCGCAAACTGACTTCTACCCTTTCAGCACAGACACAACGCGGATTTGTTTTAAACGATAAGTTCAACGGGAGCGATGGCTGGCAGCCGAATGACCTGTTGCTGAAAAACGGTGTTTTGTACGGGTCAACGGCGTTCGGTGGTCCAGCTGACGTCGGAGTTGTTTATAAGTTAGTTCCGTAAATACAGATCTACAGTGAGGAGTCGAAGTTGGGCACGCAGTTCTCCATCCTTCGCATGGTGCTGTAAAGTGCGCGAAGGACGGGGAAACCTGCGATTGGGCAGAATAGTTGGGCTACGTTCTCGGACGGAGTTTTCCCGTTAGTCGCAGCCTCGTCCGTTCGTCACAGAAGTAAGCACTCCAGTACTGGCAGTTATGCTCCGGCTGTAACAATATCCGGAGGAGTTAGAGCTGAAGTAGTTTTGAGCGCTTGATTGATTGGTATTGCCGGTGATGACGAAGCCGGGGGCGAAGTCGAGCGTGTCAGTCGGAGTTACTCGGTTCTGGATCAGGCTGAAGGATATGGCTTGGCCGTTGTGCCGATCCTCCTGATCGCGCTCGTAGTACTGGTTGACGGTTGTAGCTTGCGATCCCGAGCCGTCGGGATTGAAGAGCAGCGTGATGTTCAGCTTGAGCGGCCAAGTCTGGTTGACAATATTGGTAAAGCTTCCGCTGGCGTTGTGCGTGGTAACGACGGAATGGATCGTCGTGCCCTGATTGATGTCCTGTTCGTAGAACGAAGGAGTTACTTTAAAGTACTGATCGTTAGAAAAATCGATATTTTGGGCGACCGTGGTGGTTACTGGTCCCAGCGATGTGTTGACATAGCCGGAGATCTGGAAGTTATGCGCTGACTTAGTGTTGACGGTGCCCGCAATGTTTCCATTGGACGCGGTGTGAATATTTTCGATAACGTCGGGGACCGGAACGGACAGCGTGTTCTCGGTGACGGCTCCGCTGAGTTTAGTCGCACTGGAGTCAAGGTAGAGCAAGAGCGACGCGGTCGCGGAGAAGTAGCTATCGGCATTGAAGACGCTGAGCGCGATGGTATGCACCTGCCCATCGTCGAGCAGCGAGGCGAACGGCGAGAGATTGACGCGATAAGGCAAGAAGTTCATCGTCTGAACGCCAGGGATCGGGCGCCACAAGTAAGGGTCGATTCCTCCCGTGTAAATCCACGGATAGACGGGCGCGACGCCGGCGGGCGTGCCGTCGATGGTGACTTCAGATTCGCGGAAGGCTGTTCCCCCGCAACTTTGCAGTTCACCGGCAACATCGTTGGGCACACAGGTGTACCAGAATTCATCGTTAGACTGGCTTTGCGCGAAGACATCGAAATAAAGATCGGTAATGTTGGTTGGCAGGGTGAGAGTTTGTTCGAGTAAGTCGGTCGTGGTATTGAGCCCGACAGTTCCGCCGGTGGGGCCGGAGGAAAAGGCGATAACCTGATCGGCCGTGCGCGGCGGCAGCTGATTCTGTTCGAGAGGGAAGAAGAGAATGTCGGCCGAGCCGTGGAGAATACTCGTATAAGTCGAGTTCACGAGGTTGCCGAGATCAACGGTACCGGCCTGAGTGACGGTAAAGATCGAACTGTAATCAGTGAGATCGCGCTCGACGTGCCAGTGGCGTGAGACATTGTGCGAGGGCTCGGCGGTTGTGCCGAAGTAGATGTTGGTGGGACCGATCCAAATGTTGGCGGTGCGATCGAATTGGCGTCCCTCGTTGATGGAGAAATTGGCCTGCAGAATAACTTTGGCCCAAGGCCCAGGGCAAGCGGCGGGCGGCGTGTAGGTAAAGCTCTTTGGATTGAAGTCGGCAAATTCGAAATGTTGATAGAGCGTGACTACGCACGGTGTTGTTTTCGGTCGCGGCACGTTCGGATCGGCAAATGCGGTATTGCCGGAACCGATCTGGAGTTGCGCGGCAGCGATGGCAGAGAGCAATACGAGCAGCGAGAAGAGCGTCGCGGCGGATTTCGAAAATTGAGAAGTGGTCACAGAACCTCCAAGGAGTAGAGAAAAAAGTATTGCAAAGTCTTTACCGATCAGGAGTGGGTCACGCGGCTAAAAGCCGCGGTGGGAAAGGAGTTTAGCGGCCCGGAGTGCGCGGTGTCAAGGAGGGAAACGAGCGCTAGTGAGAATTCACGAGCCGACGACGCCTGGAGCTTATTCTCTCTGCCAGCGTTGCCCCTCGCGGCCACTTTCTATATAAGTGAAACTAGTGCTCAAGCATGTCCACCCTTGCCATCTCGCTGCCACGCGTAGCGCGCCACAATCCGCTGGCGGCGGTTGGAGTCGTGTTGGTTTCGATCTTTATTTTCTCGGCCGTCTTTGCGC
>PLBX01000271.1 GCA_003135495.1 Acidobacteriaceae bacterium
ATCATAGCCGGTGGCGGCGGCGGCGGAACGCGTGAGAAATTGCCTGCGCCGAAAGCCGCGTTGCCGAAACCTGCGATGGAGCAGATTACGCCCCCAGCGATTGTTGTGCATCAGCAGCCAAAGCTGGCAGTGCAGCCCACGGTTGTGGTTCCTCCCACGATCAAGATGGCGGATAATCACATGCCGAATTTGGGTGATCCACAGGCCCCGGCATTGCCCTCGATGCCTTCCAACGGAACTGGCGCGGGCGGCGGAATTGGATCGGGCTCAGGCGGTGGAGTCGGAGTCGGTCATGGGCCTGGAGTAGGCTCTGGCAGCGGCGGTGGGATGGGTGGCGGCGTGTTTAAAGTTGGCGGCGGCATCTCCGCGCCGCAAGCAGTAGCGACTCCCGATCCTGAATACACAGAAGAAGCGCGCCTCGCGAAGACGCAGGGAAAATGCATTCTGTGGATGATCGTCGATGAAACCGGCAAGCCCCGCAATATAAAGGTGGTTCGAGGTTTGGGCTTCGGTTTAGACGCAAAAGCCATCGAGGCCGTTCAGCAGTGGCGCTTTCAACCCGCGCTCAAGGATGGCAAACCGGTTAACGTACAGATCAGTGTAGAAGTTGGATTTCACCTGTACTGAGTTTGGTTCGGCGATGTTTATAGCGAATTAGGTTCCGCTTGCGCAGGTTGGCATGCGGAACCTAAATTCGCTTTTCGCAACACCGATGTTGTGAAGACGATTTGATTCAGCAGCTTACCTAACACTTCCTGCACAAAAAGTTTTGCTCTCCGCAAAATAAATCCAAGAATCCACAGTACAGCAACTTTCGTAATCATGTACAGGAGCCTCCTGATGTGCTGGTCATTCTCATTTCGCTACTCTGTCTCCAGAAGATGTAGTTCGAGGGAGCAGTAAGGGCGCGACAAAAGTACTAGATTGAGGAGACTACATGGCCACGTGTGTGATTTCTGCAGCAACTAATTTACCGCCAATCAACGCAATTTCCGCAATTCCTTTGACCGAAGATGTACGCGACGATTCCGAGCGAAGTTTAATTCAACGGGCGCAGCGGGGCGATGAACATGCCTTCGGCACTTTGTTTCAGATGCATAAGAAAAGAGTCTATTCAGTTTGCCTGCAAATGACGAAAGACGTAGCGGACGCTGAAGATCTTACTCAGGAAGNNTACAGAATTGCGGTTAACACGGTGCTGATGAAGTTGCGGCGCCGGAAATCTCCCCCATTGGTTTCCTTGGAT
This sequence comes from Acidobacteriaceae bacterium, assembly GCA_003135495.1. GTDB lineage: Bacteria > Acidobacteriota > Terriglobia > Terriglobales > Acidobacteriaceae > Acidiflorens. The sequence goes on from PLBX01000271.1 coordinate 1,247, forward strand.
GAACCGGTATCGTCGGATACGCCATCGCTCAAGCGCGATGTTGGAAGAGCCGACCCGAGCCTGAGCGGAGCAGTTGACCGCATCGCTCTGAATCGCGCAATTGAGGAACTGCCCGCCGGATGCCGGCAGATTTTCGACTTGCACGAGGTGAAGGGTTATCAGCATCACGAGATTGCAGAACTGCTCCAGTGTTCGATCGGGAACTCCAAATCGCAACTGCACAAAGCGAAGATGAAAATGCGCGATGTGCTGTTCCCGAAGATGAGAGCTTCGCGGAAGGCAGCGGCAATCGAAGCAATCGAAGCTGAAGAGTTTGTGATGGATGCCGAGGCGGCATAGCCCTGAATCCATCAGACCGCCATTGCACTCTTAATTAACAAATGACGATCGTATAGGGGCGAAGACCCTTAGAGAATGGGGAAGTCGTGAGGTTAGGAGCAATCGTTGTAGTAGGAGCTACGGGTGAGATCGAGCCGCCAGACGCAGCGCGTCCCCGCTTGCTCAGAGACCCGGGGAAGAATTTCCTGGTGGATGGGCCCTTAGCCTGCGTCGAAATCGTAGGGCGGTCCATGACGGAACGCCTGATCGAGCGTTTCCTCTCTGCAGGCGTTGAAGTCGTTTCGGTTCTTATCGCTTCGGAAGGATACAAGCCCAGGTTCAGGACCTCCTTCGACAAAGACCAAGTGGAAATTGAGCAGGTAAAGGATGTGCCCGCTGCTATTCGGCAGAAAATAAAGGCCCTGAATGATGCTGGCATTGACCATGCTTTCCTCAACTCGGCTGACGTTTATGCCGAAACAGATTTTCTTGATTTGTTTTACTTCCACCGAGAGGCAAAGCAGGCCGTAACTTCAAGTTTCGACCGGCATGGTGCCTTGGCGCTTTGGGTTGTGGATTGCGAAAAAGCGCAAGACCCCAATCTTGAGATTTCACTCGACCAGTCGCGGAGTAGCGCGGCTTCCTATTTCATTCGCGAGTATGTGAACCGGCTGAATCATCCCCGCGATCTTCGACAATTTGCCGAGGATACTCTTCGAGGCCGCTGCGAGAGTCGGCCCTCCGGCAAGCAAGTGCGACCGGGTGTCTGGATGGATGACAAAGCAGAAGTTCACCGCCGGGCGCGCATCGTAGCTCCGGCTTACATCGGCCGCGGTGCCGAAATAAAGGCAGATGCTGTCGTCACGCGGTTCAGCAACATCGAAAGAGATTCTTGCGTGGATTGCGGCACCGTAGTTGAAGACAGTTCCATTTTAGAGAACACGAATATTGGGATCTGGCTCGATGTGTGTCACGCCGTGGTCAGTGGCAACAAACTATTGAGCTTGGGACGCGATGTAACCGTCGAGATTTCGGACGTGAGTATTATGCGTCCCCGCTCAGGGAGCTCGAACAACTCGGGGAAGCGCGTACGCAACAAAGATAATGCAGGTAGTGGTGGTTCAAAAAAAGAGCAGTCGAAGCCGCTGATGTGGCGATCGGATGCCGTATTTCTTTCAGGAGCAAGTAAAATGTCAAGCAAGGGCCCCGTAATCATCATGGAACTTCCGGAACAACTCAAGCAAGCTCAGGTCAAGGAATTCATGAGCGAATTGCGACCGCTTTTTGAGAGCCCCCATCCATGCATCGTTCTCGATTGCTCCAAAATACAGGACATTGATAGCGCTGGCGTTGAAATGCTGCTGGATTGCCTCGATACCGCGATGAAACGCGATGGCGACCTGAAGCTGGCGGCGGTTTCCCCGGCTTCGGCGATCGTTCTCGAACTGATGCGAGTGGATCGCTTGTTCGAAGTATTCGACACCACCGACGAGGCGACTCGCAGCTTCCAGGTTTTTGCGCCTGCGGCCGCCCCCCAAAGCCAGCCGTGGTACTCCTCTGGGTACGGGTTGGCGGACTTCAAGACAGCGAACTAATGTCATTCGGACAGAGGTGTCCAGGTCCAATGAAAAAGCAGAATACCGCGGCGCGAAGGGTGGTGTGGTGCTTAGCTGTCTCCTGCGGAATCTCAGCGTTAGCGCCAAACTGCGTCGCCGAACTCCCGGACAGTCCCGGTAGCACGGTGGCGCAGGCGCAAGTTCAAAGCCAAGACAAAGACAAGGAAAAAGACCAACAGCCAAGTTCTGCAACGACCGTGTCTTCTGAACCCTCCCCGGTGACCGTTGCGCAGGCAGTCGCGCAAGACACGAGCCAGAACACTTCATCCCCCGCAAGTAAGACACAAGAAACGCAGTCCGGGCAAAAGCCTGTTGGCACTGCCGCGGCGGGGTCTGTGCCTTCAACGGGAATAGCGGCGTCGCAACCTGCTGGCACGGCGATTGCTCCCGGCAAGCAGCGCCGCGTTCGTTCCCTGGTCTTGAAAGTCGGAGCGATTATTGGCGCCGGTGTGGCGGTCGGAACAATAGCGGGGTTGACACTCGCAACTTCGAGTAAACCACCGGGAGCGCGCTAAGGCTGCTGGCCGTGAAATTCCAACCAAGGTTTTTGGCAAACTCCGAATAAGTCCATAAGGAAGATGAGTGGTGACAACGATCGTTAGTTTCTCCGGAATTGATGGTGCGGGCAAGAGCACACAGATTGCCGGCCTTGAGTCTTGGCTGCGAAGCTCAGGACTGAGCACTTCCCTGGTGACATTCTGGGACGATGTCGTCGTCCTGTGCCGGCTGCGGGAGTACATGAGTCATCGCGCATTTAAAGGCGACCAGGGAATTGGAAGCCCAGAGAAGCCTTTAGAGCGCCGGGATAAAAACGTCACATCGTGGCCCGTCACTGCCAGCCGATTCTTCTTTTATTTTGCGGACGCCGTCCATCTCGCGCTAAAGATTCGCAGAATCAAAAAAACAAATACCGACGTCGTGATTTTTGATCGCTATATTTACGACGAGCTCGCAAATCTCCCTCTGAAAAATGCATTCGTCAGAGCTTTCGTGTGGTTGACGCTAAAACTCGTCCCTAAACCTGACGTCGCTTGCGCGATCGATGCGGATCCAGTGGCCGCCTTTAAGCGGAAGCCCGAATATCCCCTGGAGTTTCTCCATCGCAACCGGGCAGCTTATCTGGCTATGGCAAAACTAGCCGGCAACATCACAGTGATCGCGCCGGGACCGGTCGAGGCGATGCAAAGCAGCATTCGCAAAAAAGTGTTGCAAGCTCTTCCCCCGCTGGATGGAGGTCGGCCATACGCCGAAGTTCATAAAATTTCGTATTAGTGTCGAAACACACTAGTGCAAACCCCGTAGACAGTAGCAACTTCTCCTCCCCCGAAGTCATCGAACCTGAAGCGACCACGAGGCCGGAGAACCAATGAAAATTTGTCTGGTAACAACTTTCCCACCCAGCCAGGGAGGACTGAGCGAATATGGACTACACATCGCCCAGCAACTGCGCCGGGATCCGTTTCTC
>PLBX01000463.1 GCA_003135495.1 Acidobacteriaceae bacterium
GCCTGCTCCGGAGACATATAGGCAACGGTGCCTACAGTCGAGCCGGGGCTGGTGAGGAACGGCTCGTCCACGGTTGCCACCGAGCCCACTGTGGCGGCAGAGAATAAGGAAGCTTTGGCGGCACGCTTCGCCAGTCCGAAGTCGAGAATNNGTCGAGCGCGTCGGCGATCTGGGTACCGAGATCGAGTAACTGCGCGAGTTCGATGCGCTCGCCCCGTATCCGGCTCTTGAGAGTCTCGCCTTCGAGCAACTCCATCGCGATGAAATGCCGTCCACCATCCTCGCCGATCTCGTAGATCGTGCAGATATTAGGATGGTTCAGAGCGGAGGCGGCACGCGCTTCGCGCTGAAAACGATCAAGCGCCAATGGATCTTTTTCCGTCTCCGGGGGGAGGAATTTGAGGGCAACGTGACGGCCGAGGTTGATGTCCTCGGCCTCGTAGACGACCCCCATTCCCCCGCCGCCCAACTGCGAAAGAACGCGGTAGTGCGAGACGGTCTGGCCGATCATTTCTGGAACGCTCATGGGAGAGCTACTCATGTTAGGCCGGCGAACCCAGCAAGTCAAAACTGCTGTTGCTTCTGTGGTATAGAAGCTTATACGCGGTGGCGATGCGATTAGTTCCCGCTTCGTCGAGATGGGTCAAATGGACTCGACAAGGACATTTTTGCCACGGAGTAAGGCGAACGAATTCGCAGCCGAACCTACCGAAAGGTCATGGCCCCCGATTACGGAAGTTTGCCTGCCAACCCCCGAATCCTTTCCTGCTTCTTCCCTGCCTGTTATCAATGAGTGTTCCCCCATTTGGTTGGGCCCTTGGGATTTGCTGTTTCTTCCCCGGGCAGGAGTTCGTCTGAATGAAAACTCGCCCTCAAACCTGGAGGGAATTGAGCGCAGCGCCACGCCTGTTTATTTCGGTGGTGGCGATCTGCGGGACGATCGTCCTTTTTTATTCGGTCTGGCATGGCACGAGCGACAACCCGCTCAAGTTTTTGTGCTATCTGGTGATCGCGCTCGCGGCCTCGCGACTCAAAGTGAATCTTCCCGGCATTACCGGGACGATGTCGGTAAATTTCCTGTTCCTGCTGCTCGGCGTCCTGGAACTCAGCTTGTCAGAAGCCATGGCGATAGGCGTCGCGGCGGCCGTGGTTCAATGCTTGGACCGGGAACGGCCAGCTCCGGTACAAGTCCTCTTCAATGTCTGTTCCACATCGCTCGCCATCGCAATTACGTTCGAGGCCTATCGCTTCTCGTCGTTCCACAACGCGATCAATAATCCCTCGACGCGGCTTTTTTTGGCGGCATGCGTTTACTTCGTTGCAAACACGCTCCCAGTTGCAATGGTCATCTCTCTGACCGAGCGGACCTCGCTGCGAAAAATCTGGTCGAATTGCTACTTCTGGAGCTTCCCCTATTACCTGGTGGGAGCGGGTGTGGCTGGCATGATGAGCTGGCTCCATGGATTCACCGACTGGCAGACGTCGTTGCTGACCTTGCCGGTGGTCTACCTTATCTACCGCTCTTAGCGGCTCTATCTGGGCAAATTGGAAGACGAAAAACGGCACGTCGAAGAGATGGCCGACTTGCATATGCGGACGATCGAGGCCCTCGCCCTCGCCATTGAAGCCAAGGATCAGACCACCCACGACCATCTGCAGCGAGTTCGGGTCTATGCCGTCGAGGTTGCGAAAGAGTTAAAAGTTGACCAGGAGGGGATGGAGGCGTTGCAGGCAGCGGCGTTGCTGCACGATATCGGCAAGCTGGCGATTCCCGAGCACATCATTTCTAAACCGGGCCGCTTGACTCCGGAAGAATTCGAAAAGATGAAGATTCATCCCCTGGTTGGGGCAGAGATTTTGGAGCGCGTGCGTTTTCCGTATCCTGTCGTCCCGATCGTGCGCGCCCATCACGAAAAATTTGATGGCACCGGCTATCCGATGGGATTGAAGGGCACGCAGATTCCGATTGGAGCGCGCATTCTGGCGGCAGTGGATTTTCTGGACGCGCTGGCCTCCGATCGGCAATACCGCAGAGCCCTGCCTTTAAATGAAGCGATGGCGCGGCTGGTGGATGAATCGGGAAAATCTTTCGACCCGCAAGTGGTCAGAGTACTGGAGCGCAAGTACGTCGAGCTGGAGCGCTTGGTCCACCAGCGGACGGACAACTTAGGCAAACAGAGATTGTCCACCGATGTCAAAGAGCAGGATTCATCCGTAGAACCTTCCATTAAGCCGGCAGCGGGATTTGAGACGCAAGGAAAGCGGCAAGGGCCGGAACGCAGCTTCCTGGGTTCCATTGCAGCCGCGCGCCAGGAGGCCCAGACTCTGTTCGAACTCAGCCAGGATCTCGGCGCTTCATTAAGTCTCGGTGAAACGCTCTCCGTTTTTGCAGTGAAGCTACGGCGGGCGATGCCTTACGATGCGATTGCAATCTACGTCCGCCACGGCGACGAACTTGTGCCCGAGTACGTGAATGGCGATAACTTCCGCCTGTTCGCTTCGCTGAGAATTCCCATGGGGCAGGGACTGTCAGGCTGGGTCGCGCAAAATCTTAAGCCAATTCTCAATGGCAATCCTTCGGTTGAGCCCGGCTATCTGAATGACGCTTCCAAGTACAGCACGCTGAACTCGGCGCTTGCAGTTCCGCTCGAGGGCTTGAAGTGCGTGGTTGGCGTGGTGGCTCTGTATCACGCGGAGAAGGATTTCTTCACTTCCGATCATTTGCGCATACTGCTGGCAGTGAGTTCAAAGATGGCGCTAGCCATTGAGAACGCCATGAAGTATGAGCAGGCGGAGAGCTCAGCGGTTACCGATTTCCTGACCGGTCTTCCGAACGCTCGTTCGCTTTTCATGCAACTTGATCGGGAGCTGGCACGTTGCAAACGCGATAATAAAACGTTGACTGTAATGGTTGCGGATCTGGATGGATTCAAGCAGATTAACGACCGCTTCGGGCATCTCGAAGGCAACCGCGTATTGCGCCTGTTTGCCAATTTCCTGAAAGAGACCAGCCGTGAGTACGACTATGTCGCCCGTATGGGGGGAGATGAATTTGTAGTGATCGCGCCTGGGCTGACGGCGGAGGCTGCTGCACGCAAGGCAGAACAGATGCGCGAACTGGCCCAAAAAGCGGGGCAGGATGTTTGCAACGAAGCCATTTTGTCGCTGAGTGTTGGCAAATCGGTTTATCCCGAGGACGGGATGGATGCCGAGAAGATGTTATCTGAAGCCGACAAGCGCATGTATCTGCAGAAGCAGAGCCAGGCTGGGCAGAAAAATCGCCGCCTGTATCCTCGAGTCCGAGGGCGCTTGACCACGGAAATCTCCGGAGGCGGACAGAGCCTGGCGACACTGGGCATTGTTACAAATTTGAGCCTCGGCGGTTGTTACATTGAAACTAGCGGAATCCTATTGCCAGGTTCGCCCTTAAAGCTTACGTTTTCGCACGAACATACCACGCTCGCGATCGATAGCGAAGTGGTGCGCATGGACATGGGAATTGGAGCGGCGCTGAAGTTCAGTGAAGCCAATCACGAGGTTCGCGCCTCTCTACAGCGCATCCTGGAACAACTCGCCAGCCTTGAAGCCGTTGTCGATCTGAAACGCAGCCACAAAGCGGCTGCGGCGACGAAAATGTAAGCTGCCAACAACAACTTCCTACTATCGCCGCGCTGCGTTCTCGCTTATACGGAGACGGCAATAGCAACAGGTCGAATCTGAATGAGTGGCACCGTCGTGCGCGGTTTCGACAAGCCTTGCCGCAGCATATTCGCCGTCGGAACGCCCGTCCGATAAAACGACTTCTCGCAATCTGCCGTGGATGGGCCGCGCATGCTTCCTTCCATGTAAGCCAGACCGGGACAACGCGAGCAACTTCCAACGTGAGAGCAGGAAGAACAGACGTTCAAGTCTTTGGCTTGAATGGAGCGCACTTCTTTCATTTGAGGAGAGAAGTTCCAGATATCGAGAAATTTTTGCTGGCGCACATTTCCCGTGGGCAGAGGAAACTGGACACACGGAAAAACATCTCCATAGGGAGATATGTAGCAGAAGGAATGGCCGGCGCTGCACGAATAACCCTCAAGATCCTCGTCAGACGGCGGCTTTGGAGGCGCGCAGAATTCTTCCTGGTTAGTAACTAAAGCGGGATTGTGAAAAATTTCAGGCAGCTCTTCTCCTGGAATGCGCAGAGAAAGAACGGATGTATTGCCATCCATCATCGGTGTGATGGTCGGATCCAGCGTATATTGCACCCCAAGGTCGGCGGCCAGTTGTTGAACTCCCGCATGATCGGCCGAATTCGAAGTCATCAGAACGTTAGCGATCGTCACTCGCAGTCCCTGCGCGCGCAGGAAGCGAATAGCCCGGACCGTCCGTTCTAAGGAATGCGGCAGTTTGGTGATGGCATCGTGAACTTCCGGGCGATGCGAATAGACACTGATCTGGATTGAGTCGACACCAAGCTTTCTAATTCTTTGCGCTTCTTCTTCGTGGATCATGACCGCGTTGGTCTTGATTTTGACGTTGAACATGAGGCGCCGCGCGTACTCCACAAGTTCAAAGAAGTCACGGCGCATAAAAACTTCCCCGCCGCTGAAAGTGAGGAAGAAAACCCCCGCCTCAGCGAGTTGATCGAGGACGCCCTTTATTTCACTGGTCGTCATTTCACCATGGTCGTCGTGATCGAGATAACAATGCACGCATCGCTCGTTGCAGCGATAAGTGACATCCATATGCACGGCCAGGGGTATGCCGAGGTTAAATGCCTTCTGCCCGACTTCGCTCATCAAGCTCATTAAATCGTCTCCGATGCCAGGGGTTGGCTTGAAACAAGAAGAATGCCGTGTGCAGAAAGTTCGTTTACGAATTGACGAGCGTCAGCCTGGGCCTGTTGGGGATCGACATCAAACTCTTCGCAAATATGGTCGCGGACAATTTCGCTCAAAGGCGTTTTACCGTCGGCGGCCTGAAAAATTGTAGTTGCAACCTCATTCAAGGTGAAGAAGGTTGAATCAGCAGAGTTCATCACCATCATTTCACCTGCCAGAGCGCGGGCAGCAATGGCGGAGTTGCGCGCAATGTAGATGGAATCTTCAGACATGTTGTGGCACTCCGTTAAAATTTCGAATTTCGTCCCACACCTTTGCATCAGGATAGAACGTCAGCCGGCGAATGGGAATGCGAGAAACGAAATCGCATGCTGTAGCGAAAAGTTTTTCTACCAGCCCGTGGTCTTCAGCGAAGAACAGGATATTCCGCATCAGTCGGCGTACCGCTTCAGTTGAGGGCAACTCGTCGACATGATTCTCCGGTCCCTGGGCCAGAAAAAAGAGGCAGGCAATGGGCGCTGCGCAATTCTCGCCGGCCTTGGCTAGCTCCCCGGAGAAGGGGGTGCCGAAAGCAGAATAGCCATCCTCGTTTGGTCGGACGTAAGAAATTTCATCCGTAAGCAGCGTAACGTCGGAGGGGGCAAGCCGCGTCATTGTCGTTTTGCCAGCCCCCGATACTCCTGAAAACAAATAAGCCCGCCCCTCGCAAATCGCGCTGGCGGCGTGGAGCAGGAATCCGCCGCGCTCAGCCAGAATTAGACTGTGCATTATGCGGAGCACCGAGTCCAGAGAATACGGATTGGGATTCTGCCGCACCTTGCCGCGGCCAGTGGAGGGATTCCAGCACGCGTGAAAGTCTCCCCGCTTCAGGTTCCACTCGCCTCCTTCGCGGCTCACCCGAACATCGTCATCCGTAGCTAGGCCTTCACTGATGAGATCGAACTCAAGCTCAAACTCAGGTCGCGACGAGCTCAGGAATCCTTCATAACGGCGCTGCAATAAATCAAGAAAGGTTTGATCGGTGGTAGAAAGAGCAATCGGAATTTTTCCAATCTCCACGCAAGCGGTTTTTCCTGAAGTGGAAGTCATAATGCGTCGGACGCCGCGGGAACGAGATTCGTCGAATCCTTAGTTTCGTATTCTGAAGAGTTGCGTCCCGAGGTCAGCAACCCATCAGCTGAGGTGCTCCGAGTGTGAAGCTTGAGCGCGATACGCCTCGCAAGATTCCAGTGGCACAACATCCATCCAGCGCCCCGAAATAACGAAGCGGCCGGTCCAGGATGGAGGGCTGAAGCAGTTATCCAGTTAGTATCGCCGACTCGCCGCACCATGCGCCCGAGCAGTGCTTCGGCGGGGAACCGACGATCGGGGTGGGGGTTGGAATCGCCGCGCAGCGTAAAGCCGTTGATGGTGCAAGGAGACACAAGGCGATGCAGAAAAAGCCGGTCTTCCCGAATTGCGAGCACGATTTGGCCCGGCCGGAGACTTTCTGGCGAGCAGCTTTCAATTTCTACGACATCACCGGGAAAAAGCGTGGGGAGCATGCTTTCGCCGTACACGCGCATGCGAACGGTTCGATTCGACCAAGGCTTGCACCGCAAAACGTCGGCTACCAAGGCTGCACGCGCCGCGGTCCAATTCGATCGCTGTGCAATCATGGCCCTCTCAAGCATCAAGACGTTTTATGATTACTCTGACAATTCTGCTGAGTGCCGGTGATTTTTCCGCACGACAGCGCCTGGGTCTCGAAAACCCGTTCGCATCGGAAGGCCGGCTTTTGGTATACCTTTTTCTTGTTACCAGCGCTACCGGAGACCCGAGTTTTTTCGCGAGANNTAGAGGAAGTGTACTACAGGCCTGTTTGGGTCGCCAGCACAATGAAATGTAAAGTTTCGTAACCATCAAATATCTTCAATAATAAGAAAGGGTTCCATTCTGGCGTGCCCGCCGCAAACTGAGCGACAGGGCGATGAGGGCCAACGGGAGCAAGACGAGCGCGAACGCGGCCAGCATCGCCAATGTCCCGGACATTGCGGCCGGGGATTGCCCCTCCAGCAACGCCCGGCGCATGCCGTCAATGGCATAGCTGAACGGGACCATGCGCGAGACATATTCGAGGGGGCGGGGCAAGCTCTGCGTTGGGAACATAGTCCCGCTTAGAAGCCATAGTCCCGAACTTAGTAGCCACAACACAGAGGAGCCTTTTTGGAACGCAACTTGAAGCGTGGCCGCGGCGATTCCCAGAGCGAGTGCGATTGCCAGAGAGAAAACCAGCACTAAGGCGCAGGAAAAAAAGTTTGCCTGAATCGAAGCTCGAAAAACCGCTACGCCCGCAAAAACATAGATCGCCAAATTCACCAGGTTCCGCGCAAATGCGGAAATTGAGCTTAGTATGACCAGTTCAGCGGGCGCTGTGGACGTGGTCATGAGCACTTCAAGCGTTCCGGTCTGCTGCGCCTCCTGCACCGAGCTTAAAAATGCCTGGGCGCTCATCACGAAGAAAGTGTAGAGACCGGTTCCTACGAGAAGAAAAGGGAAGTACTCGACACCACCGGGTCGGAAACCTGGGCCGATGGCCCGAGAGAGAAAATAAAAGGCCGCTAATTCAAAAAAAACTCCCACGAGAGTGACTACGAACCCGCTCCGGTGTCGCACCGCGGTGAGCAGGTCACGCCGCAGGATTGCCTGAAGCTTATCGATCGTTGAAGTCATAGCAAAAAGATTAGTAATTGTTGTTCTTTCGCGAACAAAAAATCCGGCACTCAATTTCAAATTACAAACACTTAAATCTTGAGAGCGGCTTCATCGATCTCTCCTGTCATACGAAAGTAGAACGAACGCAACTCGTCAGCGTTTTCGTGCTCGAGTACTCGACGATCGGCGAGAAGTTCGCCACGATGAAGCAGAAGCAATCGATCGGCCACGGCGGTCGCTTCGGCAAAGTTGTGGGTGGCGATTAGGATGGTGGTCTTTTGTTTTGCCAACGCGCGGATTGTCGTCCAGAAATGCGCTGTGGTGGCGGCATCCATGCTGCGGGTTGGTTCGTCGAGTAAAAGCACCGCCGGACGCTTGACCAGCGCGCGGGCGATTCCTAAGCGCTGAAACATTCCACTGGAGAATTTCATGACCAGCGTGTCGGACTGCTCTTCGAGTCCGGTTTCCGATAGAACTTCCGCGATTCTTTCCCGGCGTTCGCGGCGCGATACTTCGTCCAGCGCGGCGAAGAAATCGAGATTTTCGCGAGCGGATAGGCGAGGAAAGAACGAACGCTCTGTCGCAATTGCAATGCCCACTTGCCGCCGCACCAGGCCTGAATCGCCCCGCGTATCGCATCCAGCGACGCGAACCGATCCAGCATCGGGCAAGAGCATGGTCGAAATCAGTTTCAAGGTCGTAGTTTTCCCGCTGCCATTCGGGCCGAGTAGCGCCAACACCTCTGCGGGCGCTGCTGAGAAGGAGACGTCTTTCAATGCGATAGTTTCGCCACCACGCTCGCGGCCAAGCCAATTGAATAGCGCAGGACGGTGGCGAAATGTCTTGCCGACGGATTGAAAAACAACGGCGTCCATAAATTCGAAACGCGAAGTAATCGATCAGTGCGGACTATGTTCCGCGCACAGCGGTCCCAAAGGACAGCTCTATCAGCCTGTTGGCGAATTACGCTCCCGACGTGAATGGAAGAATCTGTATTATAGTGGCGATTCGCCATCCTGATGATCGTATATGGTGTGGCTTACGCGCCATGTCAAGCAAATGATTTGAACGCGCCTCGCGATGCTTCAGAATACGAATTCATGCCAACCAAGAGTCCGCAACGAGAAAACGAATTCGAACTCCTTCGCGCTTTGGCCGTGGCGAAACCGACCTCAGAGCAAGCCAATCGCATTGCCAGTTGGGACGTATCGACGACAAATTGGAATGAAGCCATCCGACTGGCGGAGCACCTTGGCGTTCTTCCCCTTGTCGCTCGCAATCTCATTGAACATTCGCAGGGATTGAATCCCGATGTCGAGCGCTCGCTTCGATCTGCATACGAAAATAATCTGAAGCGAGGTTTATGGTTCGCTGCAGAATTGGCGCGTATCATCCGACATCTCAACGGTCAGCAATTGCCTGTGCTTCCTTTCAAGGGACCGGTGTTGGCGCAATCCGTATATAAAGATCCCGGACTGCGAAGTTTTTCAGATCTCGATCTCCTGATTTCTTCCATCGACTTCGAGCGAGCCAAGCATGCCCTTTCAGAAATTGGTTATACACCCGCAAAAAATTTCATTCCCGCTGTCGAGAGATTTTGGCTGCGAAAAGGGTATGAGCAATCTTTCAACGGCTCTGCCGGAAAGCACATGGTTGAATTGCAGTGGGCGTTGTTGCCGTACTTTTACGCAGTCGATCTTAACGTGGAAGATCTGTTGCGGCGTTCCAGCCAAACGATTGTCGCCGGATACCAGATTCAGTGCCTCTCGCCCGAAGACTCCGTCATCGTGCTCTCTCTGCATGCAGCCAAACATCTTTGGGGAAGGCTGGTTTGGCTCGTCGATATTGCTGGGACCCTGCAGATCGAAAATGTGGACTACGGCGTAGTGCTTTCCCGCGCGCGTGCGCTCGGAGTTACACGCATTCTCGCAGTGACTTTCTGGCTGGTGAAAGAAGTGCTGCACGCCAGCATTCCGGACGCTGCAGAAAAAATGATTGCCGATGATTCCAGAGTGCCATCCCTGGCGCAGGAATTCGCAGACCGCCTTGCGCGGGCTGCGACTTATGACCTCGCATCGACCGAGTATTTTCGGCTGATTTTGAAACTACGCGAACGGCGCACCGATCGTTTGCGATACCTTTGGCGTCTGTTCTGGACGCCGGGAGAGGGCGACATTGCGGTTTTGCCATTACCTGAACCGCTTTTTCCATTTTATCGAGTTGTAAGGATGGGCAGGCTGATGCGAAGAATGTTCTCTGGCCGGAACTAATTTGACCGGAACTACAGTTCGCTAATCTCCCAAACCGTCGTTGCGTCAAGCGGTGGAGGAACGGGCGTCCTCGCCCGTCCAGCAGGGCTGGACACGCCTGGCGCTCCATTAGTGTGATTAGCCTAGTGGGTCTCGCCGTCGCCCGGCGCTACGTCTGGAGTGTCGACTTTTCTCGCCACTGCGGTCCCTGGGCTCGGGGTCGGCTGAAATTCCCCTGGATCTTTGCCCGCCAACGCCACATTCATGAACTCCATCCAGATCGGTAACGCGGCATGTCCGCCAGTTTCTTTTTCGCCAAGAGATTTTTTTTCGTCGTACCCGATCCAAACTCCGCAGGTCAGCGAGGGAGAGAAGCCCACAAACCAAGCGTCGGTAAAGTCATTGGTAGTTCCGGTTTTTCCAGCCAGCGGATAAGGCAGTTTGGAGGCTGCAACTCCCGTGCCATGAAGAACAACCTCGCGCAACATGGATGTCATAACTCGCGCGGTCCGCGAACTCACTACATCTTTTATGTCTGAAAAGTCTTCCTCCAGAATGCGGCCTTCGTAATCCGTCACCTTGGTGATGTAGCGTGGGGCAACACGCACGCCATCGTTTGGGAACACGCTATACGCGGAAGTCTGCTCCAGCGGCGTGATCTCCGCCGAACCCAGAGCGACAGGAAGATATGCGGGAATATTCGAAGTGACGCCGAAGCGGTGCGCGTACTCGATTACGGTTTTTATGCCGATGTGGTCCGCGAGTTTGAGGGCGGGAATATTCCTGGACTGCGCCAGCGCCCGGCGCAGCGTGATGGTGCCCTCAAATTTATTGTCGTAATTGTGCGGCGAGTAAGGTCCAGAGGCGGTCTGAAAAGTTACGGGCGCATCGACGATAGTGTCGTCAGGACTGCCACCCTGGTCAATTACAGCCGTATAAACATAGGGCTTGAACGACGACCCCACCTGCCGCAGAGCTTGCGTGGCGCGATTAAATTTTGAAAGATTGAAATCGCGGCCGCCCACCATCGCTTTGATATCACCGGTGGCATTGTCGATGGCGACCAGCGCTCCTTGAGCACCACTGTCTTGCTCCAAACTCACGTGCGTCTTTCCACCCGCGCCCGCGTCGAGCGATAACACTCTTACATAGACAATATCGCCAGGATGAAGAATCTCCGAGAGCTTAGACTTCAGTTTTATCCAGGCCGTATCTGCTGGAGTAAGGGTCGCTATATGCTGCCCGAATTTTATTTCCGCGCCACTTACTGACACCCGCGTAACCAGTGCGTGCGTGTATCCGTTTAATTCAGGCTCGGCATCCCAATCTGGATCCTCGTATTTTTCTAACTTTTGGCCTTGGGCAATCACGTTGAGTAATTTGCCGTGCCAGCCATGCCGCTTCTCATAAGCAGCGAGGCCATCAAGCAGGGCCTGACGGGCGGACTTCTGCAAGTCCATGTCGAGCGACGTATAGACTCGCAACCCACCTTCGTGAACCTGATCGCTGCCGTATTTCGCTTCGAGATAACGCCGTATTTCCTCCACGTAATTCGGGGCCAGCGAATTTGGATCTTTCTGCAAGTTGAGCGTGATCGGCTGGCTCTTGGCTGTGGCAGCCTGAGTTGCGGTAATCTTGCCGTCCTCAAGCATGGCATTGAGCACCAGATTGCGCCGCTTAAGGGCGCGTTCCGGATGCGTGATTGGCGAGTAATATTGCGGCGCCTTTGGAAGCCCGGCCAGAAGCGAGGCTTCTTCCAACGTCAACTTCTTCGCCGGTTTATTGAAATAGTATTCAGACGCCGCTTCATAACCGTAGGTGCCATGGCCCAGAAAGATTTGATTGGCGTAAAGAGTAAAGATCTGGGGTTTAGTGAACCGGCGTTCAATCTGAATAGCAAGCAGCGCTTCCTGTACCTTGCGATAGAACGACCGGTCTGGAGAGAGAAATAAATTTCGGGCGAGCTGCATAGTCAGCGTCGACGCGCCCTGCACCTTCCCGCCGGACTCGATATCCCTATAGGCTGCGCCCGCAATTCTCCAAATATTAATTCCCGAGTGGCGATAGAAATCTTTATCTTCAATCGAGATCAACGCATTGCGGAGAACTTCGGGATAGTCATCGTAACTGACGATAACGCGGCGCTGGAGCGCGAAAGTGCCAATGACTCTTCCGTGTCCGTCGAACAGTTCCGTGACCGCGCTCGGACGATAGCGCTCGAGTTGATCGATCTGCGGTAGATCGGTCGAGTAGACGAGCAGAAGTCCGGCGGTTGTGCCCACCCCGGCGGCGAGCAGCACAAGTAGTCCGAACAGGAAGTATCCAACCAACTTCCGTTCGCCGATTTCGCTCTCCGCAGGATGTCGATAGACGAGTTTCAAGGGCCAGACTTTTTCAGAGTTTCAAGATGTCACTGTTTCAAGATTTCAATGTTAAGGCAAGGCCCAGTTTCAATGTTTCAGAGTTGCAAGCTTCTAGGGTGAACCCAACGCCTTGTTAAAAAAAGTTCGGGACAATAAAAATCGCCCGCCGAGGCGAGCGATCATTACGTGGAATACCGAAACCTTGAAGCTCGGAAACTTGGCCGTTGAAGTTTTACCCCTTCGACTCCCGATTCTTTAACACTTCCAACGCCTTGTTCATCTGGTCGTCAATGTCTTTCTTCGGCTTCGGCTCTTTCTTTTCCTTGTCGTCTGTCGCCGGTTGGTCTTCGTCAGGCAAGCCACCGTCATCCTCCACGGCATCCGCGACCACCACATTCGGCGTGACGGCTGCATCTTGAATTGCCTTTCCACCCGGCGAGTAATACTTCGCAATGGAGAGGATCAAGGCAGAGTTGTCACGCATCTCGATCAATTTTTGCACCGAGCCATCGCCGAAAGTCTTGTCTCCGACAACGTCGCCTCGGGCGTTTTCCAGAATAGAGGAAGCTACAATTTCCGCCGGTCCGGCCGTGCCGCGATTCACCAGCACCGCTACAGGAAGCTTCGTAATGTCTTTAAGCGGATCGGCGTTGAAAGCCTCGCGCGGATATTTCTGCCCTTGCAGGTACGTAATGGTTCCGTGATCGAGAAACAGGTTTGCGGTCGCAATTCCCTCGGATTCAACGCCACCCGCAGAGTTGCGCAGATCAAGTAGTAATTTTTTTGCTCCCTGCTTTTGCAGATCGCGAATCTTATCGGCGACCTCCCGCGACTTGCCCTCCGGGAAAGAATCCACATGAATGTAACCCACATTGTCGGCGAGCATCTTTTCACTCGCCGCGGGAATGGTCACCATGTCGCGCGTGATCACAATCTTCTGGGGCTCAGCTTTTCTTGGACGAACAACTGCCACCGTGATCGTAGAACCCACGTCCCCGGTTAGCAGGCTGCGAACCTCGGCGAGCGACATGTCGTGCGTGCTCTTGCCTTCGATCGATTCGATAATGTCGGAGTTCTCAATGCCCGCCTTTTCCGCCGGACCTCCCGGGATTATGGCGACCACGTCCGCGTATCCGAAACGCTTGGAAACAGTGGCGCCGATATCGGCCTTGCCACCGGACTTCATCGTTTTGTAACGCCTGTATTCCTCAGGAGAGAGATAGCTGGAATTGGCGTCGAGTGACTCCAACAGACCGTGCAGGGCTCCCGCGGTGACGCCGGGAATATTGGGCTCTTCCACATACTCCAACCGGATGCGCGAGAGCACCTCGCTGTATACCGACAGCTGTCGATACGCTCCATCATTAGAAGATGCACGCACGTCGACGAAGCCGCCAACAACAGTGAACAGCAGGATAGCCAGGGAACTACCGATGATGGTGACTTTCAACTTCGTCGACATAATTTGTTTTTCGCTCTTTATTG
>PLBX01000471.1 GCA_003135495.1 Acidobacteriaceae bacterium
GAATGCGTCCGCCGCTACGTGGGGAATGCTAGCAAACTTCAGCGACAGGAGCAGCACCATGCCGAAATATGTGATTGAGCGTGAAATTCCTAACGCCGGTAAATTGAGTCAGCAGGAACTGCAGGGCATCTCGCAAAAATCGTGCGGCGTTCTTCAGAAGCTTGGCCCGCAAGTGCAGTGGATTGAAAGTTTTGTTACGGACGACAAGATCTATTGCATCTACGTCGCTCCCAATGAAGAGATGGTCCGCGAACACGCCCGCCAGGGAGGGTTTCCAGCGAATCGCATATCCGCTGTCCGGACGGTGATTGGTCCAACTACGGCGGAAGGATGAAGTCTGGCGACTATGCCTAATGTTCACAGGCCCACCATCGGCCTTTTTGATTCGGGGGTCGGCGGGCTGACGGTTCTGCGAGCGCTGCTCGGTCATATTCCCAACGCCGATTATCTTTACTTTGGAGACACGGCGCGCCTTCCGTACGGATCGAAATCGGCGGCGACGATTGCACATTATGCGGTGGGAGCGGTGCGTTTTTTGCAAGAGCACGGCGCGGAATTGCTGGTGATCGCTTGCAACACGGCCACAGCGCTGGCGCTTGATGAAATTAAAGCAGCTGCGAATGTGGAAGTGATCGGCGTGATTGAACCGGGGGCGGACGCTGCGGCGGCGGCTAGCAAGAAAAAGAACGTTGTCGTTATTGGCACGGAAGCGACCGTCGGCAGTCACGCTTATTCGCGGGCGCTGGAAGCGCGACGAATTCGAGTGCGTGAAAAAGCCTGCCCGTTGCTGGTTCCGCTGGTGGAAGAAGGATGGGTGGAGCATCCGGTGACGGAGCAGGTGGCGATGATCTATTTGTCCGAAGCTTTTTCGGGAGATGCGGAGGAGGCAGATGTACTGCTTCTTGGGTGCACTCACTATCCACTAATCAAGCCGCTGTTACGGCGAGTTGCGCCGCCNNCGGCTAGAGCCGGTTGCCGGCGAACCGTTATTGCCAAATGTTTTGCAGGACGATCAGCCGGTGTCTCTGCTTAAATTCTTTGCGACTGATTCCGCGGAGAAATTCAGATTGATGGGAACGCGGTTTTTGGGGATTGCGGTTAACGATGTCACTCATGTTGATTTGAAAGAGTAGAGCGTGCTGCGCACGGAAAACGGACGAATGCGTCCGTTCCCACGCGGGAACGGTATGCCGGCGGGACGGGGACGACGTGGGACGGGAGTCGCTCCATTAACTTGGGGCGAGAGCTTAGTAAAGGTGGAAGTTAACTTCGACGTTGATTTGCACGGCGACGGGCTTGCCATCCTTCATGGCAGGTTCGAATCGCCAGTTTTTTACGGCTTCAATTGCTTTTTCGTCAAGGCCCAAGCCTAGGGTTCGAGACACACGGATATTCTGCGGCTTTCCATCTGGGCCAACCACCAGCCACAATACTACTGTGCCCATGTGCTTGACCTTGCGGGCTTCCTCTGAGTACTCAGGGTCGGGCTGATAAATTACTCGGGGCGCCGATACGCCGCCACCAACGCGGTAAGCTCCGCCTCCGGTGCCGCCGCCGTGGCCGGCTCCGAATCCTGGGCCTTCGCCGACTCCTACTCCACCGCCGCTACCGGAGCCGATACCACCGCCGGAGCCGGTGCCATTTGACGGTACCGATGGTAGATGGGAAAGCGGGTCGCCGAGTTCAGGCATGTTGGGCTGCTGGAGGTGGACCTGGGGCGGAACTACGATCGTCGGAGGAACTTCGAGCTTGGGCTTTTGATTCGGCACCACAGCCATGGGCGGTGTGATCTGTTCCAGGGACTGCTTGGGGAGGCGTCCCTGTGATGCTTGCAGTTTGCTACGATCGCCTCCGCCTCCACCTCCGCCGCTCACTTTTTTCGAAGGCTCCAAAACCGGGATGTCATCGGGAGAAATCAAAACGACGGTTTGCTGCGGTTTCGCAACGTCCACGATTCTCTTTCCGAGGTAAGTGGCCAAAATGATCACGAGTACGGCCAATATGTGGACGATGGTTGAACCCATCGCGCCACGCCTCTTGTAATCGTAAAAACCCCAGATATCCCTGACTGGGACCGGCTTGGAGGTGAGAACCAGGGGAGGAAGTTTCTTGGGGAAGAAAAATTCGTCGACATTCCGGAACAGGGATCGCCAGATCGGCTCGTCGAGGGTCTGATTGTGCAGGAGCAGATGCAACTCGGGCTCCTGCGCTGGCGTCGACGAAGTTTGCGGTGTTTCCAATTCAGCCATATGTTCCCGAGCGATCACCCAAGTTCGAACAACTGGTGACTGTGATTTAGATGCGTGAGAACTTGTTCCAAGCTCGTCAAATCTTAAGCTTGTTAAATCCAACCTTGTTAAAACGAAGGCTCGAAACGAGAACGTGCCTTGCGGCCGGAACCCATCGCGTAATCATTTATCGTGTAATCGACCCGACCAAAGTTCCCTTTATTTTGATGCTTGAAGAGTTCAATCTATTGAAAATTGTACACGTTTTTTTTGGACCGGGCGCAGTACTTCTTGAATTCGCTGGCTGAATTCTCGATCCATGGCCGCCTCGCTCAGGGCTCCCTATATAATTAAAGATTCAATCAGTTGGGAGAACGTTGCCAGTGCCGATGGAGCTGAAATCTACTATTAATTTGCCCAAAACCGGCTTTCCGATGAAGGCCGGACTGCCCCAGAATGAGCCCAAAATGCTGGCTCGGTGGGAAGAACAGCGGATCTACGACCGCATCCGCGA
>PLBX01000372.1 GCA_003135495.1 Acidobacteriaceae bacterium
CCTGCAACCAGTGCCGCTGCCGATAGAACATCGCCCGGCAAGCAAGCCGCTATCGTTCCGCCGAGCCAGACCAATGCCGAGTATGTCATCGGGCCCGAGGATGTGCTGCACGTTGCAGTATGGAAGGAAGCGGATTTGACCGCGACTTTGCCGGTGCGTCCCGATGGCAAGATTTCTCTCCCTTTGCTGAATGATGTGCAGGCCTCCGGATTGACGCCACAGCAGTTAGCCGCTTCCCTCACCGAAAAGTTAAAAAAATATATTGCTGATCCCCACGTCACCGTCGTCGTAACCACTATTAACAGCAAACGAATTTATCTGGTGGGCGAAGTGGTGCATTCCGGAGCTACGCCTCTGTCGCCAAACATGACCGTGCTGCAGGCGCTATCGAGCGCTGGATTGAATCAATTCGCGAACACGAAGCGCATTTATGTATTGCGCACAGTTAACGGCAAACAGCAAAAACTGCCGGTTAACTATCGCAAGCTGGTCAAAGGGGAGCAGATCGAGCAGGATTATGTGCTGCAGGCTGGGGACACAATTGTTGTCCCGTAAAGGAACCGAGTTTCCTCAAGCGAAATGCGAGTGAAAAGCATGCTAAGAATGCAAAAAATCCGCGCGGCGCTTTTAATTTTCTGCGCCGGTATCTGCGCCAGTGCCTGCGCGGCCCAAGACAATCCACAGTCTTCACCCGGCACCCCTCCGGCGCCGGCATTCGGCCAGAATGCGCCCGTATTGAGCCCGGACAACCCGCCGGTCACTGGACTGGATCAGCCGAGCCTCGATTTGCGTTCCGCCACCCGGAGCTTCTTCGCGCCAGCCTTGCAGTTAAGCGAATCGGCGGACACGAACGGAGGCAATCAGCTGGGTGGCAGCGACCTGNNATCTGGAATCGATCTCACGTGTCGTCGGAGCTCTCGATCTTCAGAAATTCTGGACCAAGAGCGATCTTTTCCTCGAATACCTGGGCGGCGCGGCGTTCTATGCCAATCCTTATCAAGTCAGGCAATTGCAGGATGTTGGCATTGAAGGCGTGACCCGCTGGCGAACTGGTCAGGCGACGCTGCGCGACTCCTTTAGCTATCTGCCCGACGGTTCTTTCCAAATTGGGTACGGAGGTCTGCCAGGTCTTGGACTGACCAACACCGGCATGGGCATCGCGGGGCAGGGCACCGCTTTGCCGGGCAGTCTCACCAATGAACAGTTTGGCTCAGTCGGAGACATACCCCGGCTCGCCAACACGGCAATCGTCGATGCGGTTCAGGCCATCAGTCCGGTTTCCGCGATTACGGTCGTGGCAGGATACAGCAATGCTCATTTTTATGATCCCACGCACACTCTGATCAACAGCGATCAGGTGGTGGCTGAGGGTGGCTACAGCCATCTGATTTCACGCCATGATCAGATCGGCGCGATTTACGCTTTTCAGCTTTTTCAATTTCCGCAGAACACCGGCGGCGAGGTTTTTGTTCACGTCTTCAATCTGCGCTGGAGTCACACCCTTACGGGCCGGTTGAGTTTGATTGCCGGAGCAGGTCCGCAATACATCGACCTGCAACAAGGTGGCAACGCGTCCTATTGGTCGCTTAGCGCGCGAGTTCAGCTGCATTACAAAATGGGGCGCTCCTCGGTAATTGCGTCCTACGAGAAATTTACTTCCGCGGGATCCGGCTTCTTCGCTGGCGCCAATACTCAGGCGGCGCGACTGGGATATATACGGCCGCTCGCGCGCACCTGGCAGTTTTTTGGCGATCTCAATTACTCGCACAACACGAAAATCCAGCAGTCTTTTCTAGGCGTGAACGCGAACCACTACGATGGGGTCGCGGTCGAAGGTATCTTGCGCAAGCATCTAGGGCGCACCTACGACTTTTTCACAATTTATCGCTTCGGCGATGTGTCGTTCAATGCTCCGGTTTGCATTACCGGGAGCTGCGGCAGAAGTGCCCAACGGCAAACTGGCACAATCGGCGTGGAATGGCACCCGCGACCGATGCGTATCGAATAATTTTTGGGCCGCCTCGGGTGGCCGGAATGGTGAACACGATGAGTGAAAATCGCGAACTTACGATGGATGATTATCTGGCGATGGTGCGGCGGCGCCTGAAGGTTATTTTGGTTCCGCTGCTCCTGGCGCCGCTCGGTGGCTTCGCCATCTCTTATTTATTTTCTCCGAAATACACCTCGCAGGCGACGGTCCTGGTGGAAGGTCAGAAGGTGCCAGACAACTACGTGACGCCGGTTATCACCTCCGACTTTACGCAGCGGGTTCAGACCCTAAGCCAGGAGGTAGCAAGTCCCAGCCGCCTTCGCCCCGTGATTCACGGCCTGGCCGTTGTCCCTCCGGACCAAGAGGGCGACCTGATCTCCAACATCCAGCAGAGTATGTCGGTGGATCCGGTAATCACGTCCATGAGTGCCGCGGCGGCAAGTTCTCCGGCCGCCAAGAAGGCTAAGCCCTCTGCCAGCAACGAGCCCGTACCCGGGTTCACAGTCAGCTATTCCGACAAGGATCCAGTTCGCGCCCAAAAAGTTTGCAATGCGTTGACCTCGATGATTGTGGATGAAAATCTGCGCGAGCGCGGCGACGTTGCGCAGAGCACCACCCAGTTTCTCGGCCGCCAGCTTGACGAGGCCAAGCGCGCCATCGACGAGCAGGACGCGAAACTTGCGGCATTCAAGAGGCAGTACATGGGCCAGTTGCCCGGCGATATCGATAACAACATGCGCATGTTGATGTCGCTTAACTCGCAACTCGATGCGAGCACCCAGACCTTAAGCCGCGCCCAGCAAGACAAGGCCTACACGGAAAGCATGCTGGAACAACAACTCTCCACTTGGAAGAATTCGGGTTCAAGCACCAACCCGCAAACTCTTGAACAGGGATTAGCGATTCTCCAGGCGCAGTTATTGCAATTGCAGGCTCGCTATACCGATGATCATCCCGACGTTATTAAGACCAAGGCTGACATCGCTGAGATCGAGAAAAAATTGAAAGCGGTGAACGCGGCCGCTGCAGAGCCAGGAACTTCTGGCGGAAGCGATAAGGCAAACGCCTCCGAGCCACCGGAGATTCGTCAACTTCGCCTCCAGATACACCAATACCAGGGAGTGATGGACCAGGCTACCCTCGACCAGAAACGGTTGCAGACCCAGATTGGCGTTTACCAGAGCCGCACCGCCATGAGTCCAAACGTGGAGGAGCAATACAAGTTGCTGACCCGCGACAACGACAATGCGCAGGCACTCTACAAAGATCTGCTGGCCAAGAAAAGCTCCTCTGAAATAGCCAGTAGCATGGAAAACCAGCAGGAAGGCGAGCAGATGCACATTTTGACTACGGCTGGCCTGCCCAAAGATCCAAGTTTCCCCGTGCGGCCGCTTTTTGCCGCAGCTGGTGGCGGCGTCGGTTTCGCGCTGGGACTGGTTCTCGCCATGTTGCTGGAGTTTAGCGACCGCTCGATCCGCACCGAGAAAGATGCTGCCTCGGTTATGGACTTGCCCCTTCTTATCTCTGTGCCTTGGCTCGGAGAGGATGAAGAGGACGAAGCTGCCAACGGCAATGGGCGGCGTCGCTTCTGGGGTCGCGGAGAGCCGAAAGAACACGATCACGTCGAGGTCTAAGGCAAGGTTATGTATAAAGAATTTTTTGGGCTGCGTGCCAATCCGTTCAACGTAAATCCGGACCCGCGTTATCTGTTTCTGACGCGGCATACCGAAGAAGCGCTGGCCTGTCTTACCTATGGCATTCAAAGCCGCAAAGGCTTTGTCTTGCTCACCGGCGAGGTCGGCACCGGCAAGACGACTCTGATTAACAAGCTGATGGAGTGGTTGAGATTGCAGCAGGTTGCAACCGCCTTCATCTTCAACTCCCGCATGGATGTGCCGCAATTTCTTGACTTCATGATGGCCGATTTCGG
>PLBX01000585.1 GCA_003135495.1 Acidobacteriaceae bacterium
TCCGTACTGCGTGATCGTGAGGTTTCGCAAGATAGTTTTTTTGTCGCCGCCTTGGCCTTGGGTCACCGATGGACCAATGGTTTGCGGTCCCGCCGAAAGAGCAGTACAGCTCGCGTCTGAGAGAGAGGCGTTAAGCGTAGGAACGGAAATGATGTCGTATCCTGCGTTACCCGAGTTAGTCAGATATCCAGCCGCAATTGTAACAGTATAAGTTTGGGGACTTTGCGACCTCCCTGTCGCGGTGGTGGTGAGGCGGTAAGGAATAAGATCCAGCTCATTCCAGCCTTTGCCCAGTTCACCGCCCGTGTAGGCGTTGTCCGGACAAATGTACTGACCTGCGTAGGGAGGATTTGCATTGGGAAGAGTGATGCTGCCATCGTTTCGGCACCCTTGAAAACTGAAATTGATCTGGTTGGAATCCTCTCCTAGCGCGGCGCCTGCCATTAGCAGGACAAAAACAAGCGGAAAAAGGCATTTCGTAACCATGCTTCGGCTCACGGTGTTTCTCCTTATCAAATTGGGGGGATCGGTCTACTCACTAATGAAAGCGATCTTCAACGCGGAAAGCTTGAAACCTTTTTCGAGGGGGAAAAAGCGAACAACTTTTGGGGAAGGCAGTGTGTTTATATCACCCCGTAAAAGCAGGGGTCAACGAAAAGCGTAAGATACTTTTTATTGATGCAGGACATTGCAGTCTTGCGCATAAAGTTATGCGTCTTATGAGACAAGTTTTTCCGCGGACGAGATATTGGGAACGAAATGGAGACTAAAAATCACGCTCAGAAAATTGCTAGCAACTTCATTCACTCTGATTGCAAGGCCTTCCCGATTCTCTGCCAGGTCACTTCCAGCGACTCCGGCAACACCCGCGTCTCGCCGACCACGCTAAGGAAATTCGCGTCCGCAACCCAGCGCGGCAAAATGTGCATGTGGATGTGCCCTGCAACTCCCGCACCCGCTGCCCTTCCAATATTCATTCCCAGATTGATCCCGTCGGGTACATAGAGCAACCGCAGGATCGACTCCATCTCTTGCGTCAGTGCCATCATCTCGTGCGCCGCGTCAACTGGCAGTTTCCTCAACTCATCCAGGTGCGCATATGGCACCACCATCACATGTCCATTCGTATACGGATAAGTGTTGAGAATCACAAAGCAATGCTTCCCGCGATGAACAATGCGAGCCTCTTCGTCACTCTGTTTAGGAGCGTCGCAGAAAATGCAGCCCGACACCAGATCAGCGCCCGTAACATACGCATAGCGCCACGGAGTCCACAGGTGATCCATCACGGCAGGGTAGCAGAAAAGCGCCGCGAGCCGCGAGCTACGGGCCGTAAGCCAGAGGCGTAAGCGGGCAGCGGTCCGTTCGAAGCTCGAGGCTCGCAGCTCGTAGCCTCAAGTTCGCGCCTCAAGGCCCAAGTATGACAAGTCTGTAAATTTTCGGTCATGTCCAGAATCGCGTTTGACACCCCTCCAAACCGGTTGCTATAGTCGAAGAGTCCCTATTGAGACGCGGTTTCCGAATTAGCTGGAATTGTCCTAGGGTCGTCCGCCAGGTCGGCCTCAACGCAAACTAAAGACCACGCCAGCAGTCCGCTATGCCACGTCCCACATGCGTTCCCACAAGAACGCGTCGACGCAGAGGCTATGAACTTGTTCGACGATACCGTCCGCAATAATGATTCCAGCATTGAAACCATGACACCTTCAAATAATTCCCACAACGGCGGCTCGGCCGTAGTAGACGCTCCCGAGCACGCACAACCTTCCTCCGCGGAGCACGCTTCCGCCACTACACAGCAAGATAGCTCCACCGAAACTCGCGCTACCCAAGATCAAGACGCGCAAGATCAAAATCCGAACAGCTCCCACGAAGATTCCGCCCACGACAATAGCTCTTTCGGAAATGAAGACTTCGCCGCCGCGCTGCAGAACTTCGAGACTGAAACCGAGGAATCGGTCAGCGACGACCACGTCATCAAGGGCACCGTCATCAAACTGACCGCGACCCACGTCGTTGTCGACATTGGCGCGAAGTCTGAAGGCATGGCTCCAATCGCCGAGATTCTCGATCACGAGGGCAATCCCAAGTTCAAGCCCGGCGACGAAATCGATGTCATGCGCGACAAGGGCGAGGCCGAAGAGGGTTACATCAACCTCTCGCACCTCAAGGCCCAGCGCCTGCGCTCGTGGGACGAAATTGAGCGCGCCTACAACGAGAAGAAGCCGATCAAAGGCATCGTTGTCGAGCGCATCAAAGGCGGCCTCACCATCGACATTCACGGCGCCCGCGCCTTCCTGCCAGGCTCTCAAGTCGACCTGCGCCCCATCCGCAATCTAGACGGGATGAAGGGCCAGACAATGGAACTCGCCATCATCAAGCTCAACAAGAAGCGCGGCAACATCGTTGTCTCCCGTAAGCAGCTTCTCGAAGAAGAGCAGAACGAAAAGCGCGGCAAGACGCTCGAGCATTTGGAAGAAGGCAGCATCCTCACCGGCATCGTCAAGAACCTCACCGAGTACGGCGCCTTCGTCGATATGGGCGGCCTCGACGGCCTCCTGCATATCACCGACATGTCCTGGGGACGCCTCACGCACCCGCGCGATCTGGTTAACGTCGGCGATCAAATTCAGGTCAAGGTCCTGAAGTACGACAAAGACAAGCAGCGCGTTTCGCTGGGCTTCAAGCAGCTAACGCCTGATCCGTGGCTGGATGCGGAGCATCGCTATCCCGTAGGCGCCCACGTTCACGGACGCGTAATCAGCGTTACCGATTACGGAGCCTTCGTCGAACTCGAGCAGGGCATCGAAGGCTTAGTCCATGTGAGCGAGATGACCTGGTCGAAGCGGATGAAGCATCCGTCGAAGCTGGTCAATGTGAACGATGAAGTTGATTGCGTAGTCCTCAGCGTGAATCCGACCGAGCGTCGAATCTCGCTGGGCATGCGGCAACTGGCCTCGAACCCGTGGGACACTCTGCACGATAAATATCCCGTGGGCGCGACCGTCGAAGGCCGTGTCCGCAACTTGACCGAGTTCGGCGCGTTCATCGAAATCGAAGATGGCATCGACGGCCTCGTACACGTCAGCAATCTGAGCTGGACGACGCGAGTCAAGCATCCATCGGAGGTCCTGAAAAAAGGTGACAAGGTTAAGGCCGTCATCCTCGCCATCGAACCGGACAAGCGCCGTCTTTCTCTGGGCGTCAAGCAGATGCAGCCCGACGTTTGGGATTCTTTCTTCGCGCAACATCGCGTCGGCGACATCGTCCACGGCAAGATCCTGCGCGTGGCAAACTTCGGAGCATTTGTCGGAATCGCCGAAGGCATCGAAGGCCTGTGCCATAACTCCGAAGCCGTCGATGGCAACGGCCAGCCCATGCATCTTGAGCCGGGCGCCGAGTTCGACTTCAAGATCATCAAGATGAATCAGGAAGAGAAAAAAGTCGGCCTGAGCATCAAGGCGGTCGGTGAAGAAGCCACCCGGCACGAAGTCGAGTCCTACAAACACCCGGCATCGTCATCCTCAAACAGCACCACAATCGGCGATTTGATTTCGTGGAAGAGAGCTGGCGGCGACAGCAACAATTAGCATTCAGCAACAATCAGCTCAGCAACAAAAGGCCACCGGAAACGGTGGCCTTTATTTCCTCTTACCTCAAATCTAATTAACTTATCATCCTGAGCGGAGCATATCCATGAGCTTTGCGAATGGATAGGCGTAGTCGAAGAGCCTGCCCTGAGCTTGCCGAAGGGACCCCTACTCATCCCCTGAACGCGTACGCCCGCTCCCGCTCCTGCTCATTCGCGCGAAACATCTCCTGCGGCAACAGCTTCATTAGCCGAGCCATAACAACATCCGGCAACTGCGCAATGCGAGTGTTGTAAGCATTCACATCGTCATTGAAAAATTCCCGTCGGTCCGCAATCCGCTCTTCCAGTTCAGAGATGCGCTTCTGCAGCGCCAGAAAATTCTGATCGGCCTTGAGCTGGGGATATTGTTCCGCCGCGACGAACAGCGAACGCAGCGCTCCGGTCAGAACCATATCTGCCTGAGCCTTTTGCGGAATGCTGGACGCATGCATCAATGCCGCGCGAGCCTGCGTCACCGCCTCCAACGTTTGGCGCTCATGATCCATATACCCCTTAACGCACGCCACAACATTGGGAATCTCATCATGCCGCTGCTTGAGCAGTACATCAATATTCGCCCAGGCGCGGCCGATTTCATTCTGCAGGCGCACCAGCCCGTTGTAGCCGATCGCTGCATAAATCGCGGCAACCACAAGCAGCGTAACTATCCCGGAATTAATAAAAAATGACATGCACGCGTCCGCGAAGCCTCGAATGTAGTCGAATGGGGAAGCCGCGACAAGTTACCTCCGGCTAGAATGCTGCGGAAAAGTAGGAGTTTTGCGTCAGAAATAGGGGTTCGTATCAGGGTATGCCTTCAGGCATACCGCATGCGCTCAAATAAAGTTCGGCTTTAGCCGCTGCCACAGCACTACTTGGCTTCAGCCTTCGTATTGATCTTCAGGCTGATGTAAACCTGGCTGCGATCGTCAAACTGGCTCAATGTTTTCGTCCCGCTCTTGCGGTTGTTGAACTGCGCATACACCTCGTAATCGAGGCTCGGCTGCAGCGCCGGAAAGCGATACGCACCGTCCGGCCCAACAATGTATGTTTTGACGGAGCGAGTCTGGGAATTGGTCAGATACACCACCGCATTCGGCAACGGATTGTCGCCGCCATCAAGAACCTTTCCCGTGAGCAGGCGGGTCTTATCCTGCTTCTGGCTATTGCGCCCAAACAACTGCGGAGCCGCCATCACCGAAGCGGAAAAGCATGCCGCAAACAAAACCACCAGCGCCGCCGCCCTAATAGCAATGATCGCCTTCTTGATGATCGCCTTCTTCATGGGTTTTTCACAGGCCGTAGATTTCGGAACCAGTCACCAGTCTAAATGAAGTCCGATATCGGAACGCTCATCATTTTCTATTTGAACGGTGACTTCCGCGCCGGGTTTCAAATGTTTGCCAGATTCGAGCTTGTAACCCTTTACGTCCGCCCACACAATGTAGTCGGCTTTGCCCGCCGGTACACGTTGCGCAAACTCGCCAGTGTGATTGGAATAAAGCTCCCAGCGCGCCTTTTTCTCGTCCGCACGCCTTATCTTCACCTTGATGCCGTAAAGAGGATGGCGGTCAGGATCCCACACCGTCCCGAAGATCAAAGCGTATGGCTTTGCCTCCGGCTTCTCCCGATCGCCTGCCCATCCCCGGGCGGGAACGAGCAAAAACGTCAGTAACAACCCTGCAGAGCCCCTTGCGACGAAACGCCAGAGCTTTGGAAAACACACCGATCGCTCAGGAATCTTCGTCCTCCGAATCTTCCTCGTCGGCATCATCTTCGTCGTCTTCGATCTCATCCTCGCCGACGATCTTCAGTTCAACCGGATTAACCGTAATCACCTCGAAGTCAGTTCCGCACTCCGGGCACGAGACGACTGCGCCTTCATCGACCTCTTCCTCATCAATATCGAGGTCCGTCTCGCATTCTGGACAGTACACCATGATTTCCCCCCTGTTATATTTAGGTTCTTCATGAGGAAAAGGTCAAGTGGCTTACCAGAAAAATTCGAAAATTTCTCTCTACTCTAGTTGCCGTCACTTCTGCACCACTTCTGGAGCAGTAGCGATCGTCAGCTTGATGCTGGCGTCTTTCGGCTCGCAATCCGCTGCACAGGAAATGTCGCAAGCTCCTCCGCCGCGCTTGGCCGAAGACCGCCACACCGACGCCCACATCGCCAAGGCGATTCAGGAAGTCTCCGCCGAGCGCATCCAGCAAACCATCCAGAAGCTGGTCACCTTCAACAACCGCTCCACCATCTCCGCGCAAGATGACGATTCCATCAAAGCCGGTAAAGGCATTGGCGCAGCCCGCGAGTGGATCAAGTCGGAATTTGAGCGCTATTCCAAAGACTGCGGCGGCTGCCTCGAAGTCAAAACCGACACTTTCACCGAGCAGCCCGCAGACCGCATTCCGAAGCCAACAGAAATCACCAATGTCTACGCGGTATTGCGCGGCTCCGACCCGCAGCAGGCAAACCGTATCGTCCTCGTTACCGGACATTATGACTCGCGCAACACCGATATC